>NZ_JANLOG010000022.1:0-57710 GCF_025466205.1 Pseudomonas sp. 13B_3.2_Bac1 | reverse complement strand
AAAAACGCAGCCCACGGCCCAATCACGCAGGCATTTGCGTGCGCAGTCGTTCTGTCATATTCAGTATCAGTTGATTGCAGATAGTAGCCAGCCCAACGCTAACTCCAATGAGGCTGCACTGTGTTCCAACGTCTTGTGTGTTCGCTGTCCGTTCTGAGCCTGTCCATCGCCGCTGCCCACGCTGCCGAGCCCGTCGCGCTTGACACGCCGCGCCTGAAAAGCATCGACAACTTCCGTGACGTCGCCGGCCTCACCACCGCCTATACCACGGCCCATGACGGCACGATGCGTGGCGGCGTGTTCTACCGTTCCAACGCGATCACGCCGTCGGCAGCGGATCTGGCGACGCTCAACAGCCTGGGCATCAAAGCCGTCTACGACCTGCGCACGCCGAGCGAAATCGCTGGCACCCCGGACACCCTGCTGACCGGCGCGACCTACCAGAACATCGACATCATCGGTAGCACCACCTCGGGTGCGAACATCACCACCGTGTCGTTCAAAAGCGCCGCCGACGCCATTGCGATGATGGAACAGACCAACCGTGCCTTCGTCAGCGACGCGGGGATGCGCGGCCAGTTCGGCAAGCTGTTCAACGAACTGGCCACCACCGACGGTGCGCAGCTGTTCCACTGCACCGCCGGCAAGGACCGCACTGGCTGGACCGCCGCCGTGTTGCAGAGCATCGCCGGGGTCGATAACGCGAGCATCATGGCCAACTATCTGGCGACCAATGACTACACCGCCGCCCGCGTCGCCGCGACTCTTAAAGCAATGCCGCCAAGCATGGCCTCGGTCTATGCGCCGTTGCTCGGCGTGCAGGCAAGCTATCTGCAGGCCGGGCTTGATGAAGTCACCGCCGAATACGGCAGCATGGACAACTACCTAAAACAAGGCCTCGGTCTGTCGCAGGCAACTATCTACGTGCTGCGCGGCAAACTGGTTGAGTACAACAGCCTGCCGGGTCAGGCCGGGTTGATCGGCAACGCCGCTGCCGGTGCCGAATTGTTGCGCGAGTTGCAGAACACCAGCCTGTCCGGCACCTACAGCGCCTACAACTACTACCTGCAATCGGCGATCGACGCCGGTACCCTCGGCGGTGTTGAATCCCAGGTCGGCGGTCAGGTTCACGCTGACGCCGCCAGCTACCTGCTGCGGCAGAATGCGCTGATCGAACAAGCCGCCGCGCCTTACGCCAGCGGCACCGATCTAAAAGTCGGCCAATACCGGTTGTGGACCACCGCGCTCGCCGGATACCTCGGCACCGACGGCTCGTCCCACGCCGAGAGCAGCAACGAACACAGCCAGGGCCTGATGGTCGGCATCACCCAGCGCTTCTCCGAACAACTCAGCGCGCGTGGCGGTTTCGGCTACAGCAAAGGCACCGTCGGCGGCGCGGGTGGCGAGGCCGATACCGACTTCACCTTCTTCAACCTCGGCGCGCGCTACGGCTTCACCAGCCTGGAACGCGGCTTGTTCGTCGACGCCAACGCCAGCGCCGGCTACGTCGATTACGACAGCAAACGCGAACTGGGCGGCGGCCTCGGCACCGCCAAGGGCGACACCCACGGCAACCTCACCGGCGCGACGCTGGCGCTGGGTTACCGCGCACCGGTCAACGGCATGATCCTCGAACCAAGCCTCGGCTTGCGCGTCAGCCACCTCGACCTCAAAGGCTTCAAAGAGAAGGGTAGCGAACTGTCCCTCGACGTCGACGACAACACCGCCACCCGCCGCAGCGCCGTCGCCAACCTCAACGTGGCGTTCGCCCCGGTCACGATGGGCGCCTGGCAACTGGTGCCGGGCGTACAAGTCGGCTACGAACGCACCCTGGGCAACAACGACGTCAACAGCCAGAGCCATCTGCTGGGCCTCGACATCGAACAGCGCGCCGCCTTCGACAACCGCGACCAGTTCAGCGGCGGCGTCAACCTGATGGCCAGCCTCGGCGCCGTCAGCGTCGGCGCGGAAGTCGGTGCCAGCGGCGGTGGTGACAGCCACGGTTTCAGTGGCAGCCTGAAGGCCAGTTACGCGTTCTAAAGAAGGGGAGGACTAACAGGTCAGGGATGACCTCAATCCTCAAGGCACCCCAAAAACAGAAGGTGCCCCCCGAACCTGTGGCGAGGGAGCTTGCTCCCGCTGGGCCGCGAAGCGGCCCTGAAAACAAGCCTTGTCAAACACACCCAACCAGCTCACCGACCTGACCATTCAGTTCCGCAGCCCTCCCACAACGCTCCCCAACGAACCCCACAAACTCCTCTGCAGGCATCGGCTTGGCAAACAACCACCCCTGCCCGAAATCCACGCCACGACTGCGCAAATAATCCAGCTGCGCCTCCGTCTCAATCCCTTCAGCCACCAGCTTCAGGCGCAAACTCTTGGCCATGTCGATGATATGCGCGGTCACCGAACTCGCCTCCGGATCACGCCCGATAGTGTCGACAAACGACTTATCGATCTTCAACACATCCAGCGGCAGCTGCTGCAAATGCTGCAGGCTGGAAAACCCGGTGCCGAAATCATCGATGGCCGCCAGATGCCCCAACTCGCGTGCCTGATTCACTGTCTGCCGCGCCGATTCGATCTGCACAAAACCGCGCTCCGTGGCCTCCAGCCAGATCTGGCTCGGCCACACATCAGCCTTGCTCATGGCCGACTTGAGCCGTGGCAGGAACCGCCCGCTGCTGATATCCGCCGCCGCCAGATTGATCGCCACATGCAGGCTGCGTTCTTTTACCAGCAGCGGCCCAAGATCCTGCATGACGTGATCGATCACCTGATCAGTGATCGGCAGAATCAGCCCACTCTGCTCAGCCAGCGGAATGAACAGATCGGGCCGCACCAGGCTGCCGTCCGGATGCCGCCAGCGCACCAGCGCTTCGGCCCCGACACAAGCGCCATCGCTCAAATCAATGATCGGCTGATAGTGCACGATGAACTCACGATTGCGCACCGCCAGTTCCAGCTCGGCCAGTGGCGACAGACGCTTGCGCGTACGCCGCACAATCACCAGCGCAAGCATCCCGGCAATCAACCCGCCGATCGGCAGCAACAGCATCTCCCGGCGCACCAGACCCAGCAGCAACTCATGGCGCGACACCGCCGCAATCGCCACCCAATCACCGCTGTGCACCCGCGTATACAGATAACCGTCCTCCAGCGCCGAAGCGGGGCCCAGGTGCACGCGACTCATGAAGCGCTCCGCCCCCGGCCGCGACACGCCGACCAGTTTCCCGGCAGCGGTGCCGACCATCAAATGCACATCGTCCTCAACCAACACCTGCAAAAACTGCTCAGGGTCGACCAGCACATTGAACGCCGCATACTGCAGCGCCATCATCGGCTTGGCCGGCACGATCCGCGCCTGCACGCCGAGCGACACGCGCACCCCGTCAGCGGTGACAAAATCTTCCTTCCACGGCGTCACCCGATGGCCCACCGGCCCCCACGAACCGCAGGCGTAAACCTCTTCCTCGACATAGCCGATCGACTTCACCGCAAACGTGTTGATGGTCAGCAGACGCATCTCGTCGATGCTCTCCGGCGTACACGGCGCAAGGCTCGACGCGGCGACGCTCTTCAGCACCCCGGCGGCTTCTTGGAAAGTACTGTTGGCGCGGCTGGACGCCACGCTGGCCAGCGATTCGAGACGTTGCTGCGCCGCTGCCAGGTTCAACACCCAGGCGACGTAACCCATCAAAAGTACTGGAAGCAAGACACACGGAAGGCCCAGGAGAATGCTCCCCCAGACAATGCGTTTTTTGTTCATTTGACGCCACCTTGGCCCACGGCCCGTGACGTGCGGCTGCACGGCTGTTAATCAGCGACCATAGATTAGCGCCGGCGCCATCGACCGGTCTTGCCGCAGATCAATACTCCTGCCGCCTACGCCTGTCAGCGTCGCGGGCGCGCGCCCGAGCGCAAATCCGCCGGACTCACCCCATACGCCTGCTGAAAATACTGACAAAACCGTCCGACATTACTGAAGCCAAAGCGCAACGCCACCTCCGTCACCGACGCCGAATGCCGCTGACCCAGCGCCTCGAAAGCCCGCTCCAATCGCACCTGCCGCTGATACGCCACAATCGACATCCCGACAAACCGCCGAAACCCATCCTGCAATGCGCGCTGACTGACATTGCTCAACCGCGCCAACTCAACCCCACTCACCAGTTGCTCCGGATGCGCCTGAATAAACTCCACCGCCAACTTCACATGCCGCGGCGCCACCCTCGGCGCCGGCTGGCGCAACGCCTCGGTCAAATTGTGCGGCCACGCCTCCAGCACCGCATCAATCAACATCTCGCGCAACCGCGACGGCATCAGCGTGCCGCTGTTGAGCAACAAATCAAACTCCGTCCCCGTCGCCAGATCGATCAACGCCTTGATCCCCTGAAACGCCGCCGAGTGCAGATCCACCGCCGGCTCAAACACAATCTTCTGCACAATCGGCCGCCCCAACAACGCCGCCAACCGCTCCGTGAGCTGCCCCCGATTCACCGAAATCCCGTGCTGCGCATGATTGTCGAGAAACCGCATCGAACGGATATCCGCCTTATCAATCGCCAACCCCACCTGGGCCATGCCGACGGACTCGGTGCGGTGGTTGAACACAATCTTGCCCGCCGTGGGAATCACGAACGTGATCTCATCCTGCGGGTCGGGGAAGGTGACAGTGAAATCGCCGTGGTAATGCATGCGCCGGAAACTGACGCCGTCGTGCCTGCCGTAGACGCCGCTGATGATGATGTTGGAGGGGATCGGCGGGGTGTCGGCGTAGCGATTGCCGAAGAGCCGGGAGAAGAGGGCGCCGAAGTCTTCGGAGTGGAGGTTTTCGGAGCGGAGGATGATTTTTTGGTGGGGGCTTGGGGACACCTTGGGGGGCACCTTGGGTTGGGGGCTCTTGGATAAGGGAGGCGGAGGGATGTTAGCAGTTTGGGGGTGACAGATTTGTGACCGAAAATGAGTCACTGGAAATAGGTACGCTTTCGGCCAAAAGCAGCCTTTCAGCCAAGTTTTGATCGGACTCAATTCCGCGGCTTTGAAAGTAATGCGTCGTAGCAGCAGTGGTTTCCCACCGAACGGGATAGAGGACATGATCAGATTCTGTCAGCTATTGCTGCTCGCAAATCTGTCCGTTTGATCGACACTCTTGTCAATTGCCCACTCGAGAAACCAGTCTATAGTCAATGCTGCATTCCGCACAGGTAGAAAGGTCAAGTCGATGTCAGCAGTCTTCTACGCTCGTAATGTTCCTGCGCCACCCTACGCGTTTCATGTTATGGCCAAGCCCAGCGGGGCTGATTGCAATCTGGATTGCGATTATTGCTTCTATCTAGAAAAGGCCGCGCTGTATCGTGACGAGCGTCGTCACCGAATGAATCTGGATGTGCTGGAAAGTTACGTCGCAAACTACATCGCTTCGCACACCGACCAGACCGAAGTAGCGTTCACTTGGCAGGGCGGCGAGCCAACACTGATGGGGTTGGAGTTCTACCAGCATGCGATAAGAATGCAGGCGGTTCATAGCGCTGGCCGCAAGATCACCAACAGCTTCCAGACCAATGGGTTATTGATCGACGACAAGTGGAGTCAATTTTTAGCCGAGCATGATTTTTTAGTGGGCTTGTCACTAGATGGTCCGGCCGATATTCACGATGAGTACCGTGTCACCTCCAGCGGTCATGCAAGCCATGCCTTGGTCCTGCGTGCCCTTGAGTCGCTGAAAAAATATAAGGTTCGTTTCAACATCCTCGCATGCGTCAACCGACGCAGCTCCCAGGATCCCCTCAGGGTGTACGAGTTCTTCCGTCAGCTCGGCGTCGAGTACATCCAGTTCATCCCCATCGTCGAAAGGCTTCCCGACGTGGCGGATGCCGCCATGGGTTTCACCTTGCACGGTCCGGACAGTGATCTGGTTTTGAGTGCTTCGCACAAGGCCGAACCAAATCTGACCTCCTGGTCTGTTGGCTCGGAAGACTACGGCACGTTTCTCAACGCGATCTTCGATGTCTGGATCAAGCGTGATGTGGGCCGGATTTACGTCATGAATTTCGAGTGGGCGCTTGCGAACTACATGGGCGAGCCCGGCGCGGCCTGTCACCACCAGCCCACCTGTGGCCGGGCGGTGGTCGTCGAGCATAACGGCGATGTTTTTTCCTGTGATCACTACGTGTATCCAAAATTCCGCTTGGGCAATCTCACCCAGCAGTCCCTGTCCACTTTGCTGCAATCCCCGGAGCAACAGAAGTTCGGCCAGGACAAGCTGACCTCACTCCCCAAGCAGTGCCAGCAGTGCAACATGTTGAAAGGGTGTTGGGGCGGCTGCCCAAAACATCGTTTCATCGAAACAGATGAAGGCGAACCGGGGCTCAACTATTTGTGTAAAGGCTACTACCAATTCTTTGCCCATACAGCGCCTTATCTGCGAGCCATGTCCGGATTGATTGCTCAAGGCCGTTCACCCAGCGAGATCGTGGGTGCCACGTTGATGATTACCAGGCTTGGCTGAGTTTTATCAGCTGATTGCCTGAGACTTTTGAATGCAAAGGGAGTTGATGCATGTCCAAACCGAGTAAACCGTCATTCATGCTGGCCACCGCGTTACTTGGCAGTGTCGGCTCGCTGACCGCCCAAGCCGCCCCCGCAACAGCGGGCGCCAGCCTGCCGCTGCCGACAGCACCGTTCGGTGGTACCGTCGGCGAAACCTACAAAACGTCCAAGTCCGACTTTCCGCAACCTGTGACCCCGCCCAAGGATGCACCGAATGTTTTGGTCATCCTGATCGACGATCTCGGGTTCGCCGGTACTTCGGCTTACGGCGGCCTGACGCCAACGCCCAACTTTGATCGACTGGCCGAGCAAGGCGTGCGTTACAACGAGATGCACAACACCGCGTTGTGCTCACCGACTCGCGCCGCATTATTGTCTGGGCGCAATCATCATCAGGTCGGGATGGGCGGCATCACTGAAGGCGCAACGGGGTTCCCGGGCTACAACAGCGTCTGGGAGGACAACAACGCCGCCATCGGTCAAGTGCTCAAAGATCACGGCTACACCACCGCTGCGTTCGGCAAGTGGCATGACACGCCGGACTGGGAGACCAGCTCGGCCGGGCCTTTTGATCGTTGGCCAACGGGCAAGGGCTTCGGTTATTTCTATGGTTTTCAGGGGGGCGAAACCAGTCAGTTCTACCCTCAGCTTTTTGAAAATACCGTGCCGGTAGAGCCGTCAAAAACTCCGGAACAGGGCTACAGCTTCAACGAAGACCTGGCCGATCACGCGATCAACTGGCTGCGCGAGCAACAATCAGTAGCCCCCAAAAAACCTTGGTTCGTCTACTACGCTCCCGGTGCCATGCATGCGCCGCATCAAGTTCCTGCGTCCTACATAGAACCGTTCAAAGGCCAGTTCGACATGGGCTGGGACAGCTATCGCGAGATGGTGTTTGCCCAACAGAAAAAACTGGGGATTGTTCCGGCTTCAGCCAAGCTCACCCCGCGCCCCGCAGAACTGCCGGCCTGGGACACGCTATCCGACGATCAAAAGCGCTTGTACAGTCGGCAGATGGAAGTCTTCGCCGGTTTTCTGACTCAGACTGATGAGCAAGTAGGGCGAGTACTGGATGCCGTGGCTAAAAGCCCGAATGCCGATAACACTCTGGTCATGCTGGCACTGGGTGACAACGGTGCCTCTGCCGAAGGCGGATTGAATGGCACGGTCAACAACATGGCCACGCAAAACGGTATCCCGGACAACGTGCCGAACATGCTGAAAGTCATCGACGAAATCGGCAGCCCCAAACATGAGAATCACTTCTCAGTGGGCTGGGCATGGGCTGTTGATACGCCGTTTCAGTGGACAAAGCAGGTGGCGAGTCACTTCGGCGGCACGCGCAGCGGTTTCACCGTCAGTTGGCCTGCCCGTATCAAGGCGCACGGCGAGGTGCGTGACCAGTGGCATCACATGATTGATGTGGCGCCGACCATCTACGAGGCGGCCGGTATCAAAATGCCGGAGACCGTCAACGGGCAGAAACAGGTTCCGCTGGCGGGTGTCAGCATGCTCTACAGCTTCAACGATGCCAAAGCGTCGACCCGGCACACCACCCAATATTTCGAAATCATGGGCAATCGCGCGATCTACCATGACGGCTGGGTAGCGGCCGCCCGCCACGGTTTGCCGTGGGAATTGCTGGGGCGCAAGGGTGACTTCGAGAACGACAAGTGGGAGCTTTACGATTTGAGCAAGGACTTCAGTCAGGCGGATGACCTGGCGGCGAAGAATCCGGCCAAACTCAAACAGCTTCAGGCGTTGTTCGAATCCGAGGCCAGGAAGTACAACGTACTGCCGCTGGACGACCGTTTTGTAGAGCGTGGGAATGTTCCCGACCGTCCAAGCCTTTCTCGCGGGCGTGATCAGTTCACGTTCTATCCTGGCACTGTGCGTGTGCCGGAAGGGACAGCGCCGAACGTCAAGGCTCGCTCTCACACGGTGACAGCCGTGTTTGAAGCCGACGCGAAAACCGAGGGCGTCATCGTCGCCCAAGGTGGCAGCGCGGGATACACGCTGTTCGTCAAGGACGGTTACCTGGTGTACGAGAACAACTTCTTTGGCAAGGAGCGCGACCAGATCAAATCCCCGGAAAAACTGCCTGCCGGTAAGGTGGTCGCCGAATTCCAGTACACGCATGAAGACAAGACCTTTGGCGGTGGCGGTACTGGTGTGCTGCTGATCAATGGCAAGGAGGTCGGACGGGCCCATTTTGCCCACGTGCCGCCGATCCGCTACAGCGCAACCGAGACCTTCGACATTGGTCGCGATACTGGCGAAGCAGTCTCCAACGATTACGAGGGGCCGTTCCCATTTACCGGCGCTCTCGAAAAAGTGGACATCAACATCCAGCCACAGCAGTTAAGTGCAGAGGCTCAAGAAAAAACTAAAAAGCTGGAACGTGACGCAGCCATCGCTACGCAATAAGGAGCAGCTATACCGGAGCCTGAGTCAGGCTTCGGTTTGTTCCGTTATTTCTAAATGCGGATGGCAGTTTCTGGCCGAAAGCAGTCGATTCTCGCGTTTCGGTTTCTGGCAGATCCCTCCTTGGGCGCTCACCATAGAGCGCCAAGGAGAGAGCGTTCGTTATGCCATCGGCACAACATTATCCAACGCCTGATTCACCGCCAATTCCCCCAGCATCACCACCTGCGCAATGCCCAGCAGCGTCTTGCGAATCGGCCCCTCAACCAGCGCCGCGACATCCCCCAACATCACCGTCGCCGAACCCAGTGATTCACTGGCGTTCGCCAATAATTCCTCGGTGGCAATTTTGGGGTTGGCGAGGAACATGGCGTTGGGTGTGTAGGGCGTGGCCATGATTTGGCTGGCGGGGTTCAGGTAGTGGTCGAGGGCGCGTTCGGCGGCTTCGCTGAGTTTTCGGGAATCGGGGGATTCGTAGGGGGAGACCGTTTCGGTTTCGGGTGGGTTTGGTGTGACCTTGAACATAGTGACGCTCCATATGTGGCTAAGGGAACCATCACATTCGCTACCAAACGAGGGTGGTGGCCATTACGAAGGTTGGTAGACCGGCACACATGGAAAAACCGGCGCGCTCGAAAGCGCCCTGCGCATGGCCACCATAAAACACAGGCGCCAGAAAGCATCTGCGTAAGGTGACGTTTTGCGCCATGTGTGAAACCGGGCTACCAAACCCGATCGCTGCTTTTCAGCGACCGACCCACGATAGAACCCGCACCCTGGGCGCACAAGCCGGCGGATTCTGGCGTAGTCGTAGGCAATGGCGCAAGGCGTTGTAGCCTTGGGGACGTAACACCGGGTGTCATATAAACAACTCTGTTTAAACGCGTCATCGCGCGCCATTGGTAGGGTCGCCCTCGGCCAGCATGTGTTTCATGTATTCGCGTTCTGGCGCGCCGGGCAGGACGCCGGTGGTGATAGCTTCGAGCACGGTGATGTGTTGTTCGTTGAAGACGCTGACTTCGGCTGTTGCGTGGCCTCGCTCGTCGATGCTGGTGATGAGCCAGTGGCAGGTGATGGTTTCGCCGGGATAGACGGGGCGCTTGAACTGGAGGTTCATGCCGGTGGCGAGCCAGCCGATCTGGCCGCCGATTTCGGTCATCAGGCTGGCCGTGAGCAGGCCGTGGGTGATCGGCGCTTTGAATGCTCGCAGTTGCGCATAGTGCGCGTCGCAGTGGACGGGGTTGTAGTCGCGGGACAGTTGCGCGAAGTGATGGACGTCGTCGGGTGTGAAACGGCGGACGACGTTGAAGCGGTCGCCCACCTTGAGGCCTTCGGCGGCGCGTTGTCTCGGGGTTTGCATGGGGGCCTCCTGCTGCTGGCGGTTGGTTAAAAGGTGTGTTCGGGGCCGGGGAAGGTGCCGGCCTGTACGTCGTCGGCGAAGTCTCTGGCCGCCGTTTGCAGGACGCTGCGCAGGTCGGCGTACTGTTTGACGAAGCGCGGCAGACGTCCCTGGCGCAGGCCGGCCATGTCTTGCCAGACCAGCACTTGCGCGTCGCACTGATTGCCGGCGCCGATGCCCACAGTGGGGATCGCCACCGCTTGAGTGATCGCTGCGCCAACGTCGCCGGGCACCATTTCGATCAGCAGGGCGAACGCGCCGGCGGCTTCCAGCGCTTTGGCGCTGTCGATCAGGCGCTGCCCGTCTTCGCCCCGACCTTGTACACGATAGCCGCCCAATTGATGTTCCATCTGCGGGGTGAAACCGATGTGGGCCATGACCGGGATGCCCGAGACGCTGAGCTTGGCGATGTGTGGCAGCAATTCGACACCGCCCTCGATCTTCACCGCATGGGCGCCAGCCTCCTTCATGAAACGCACGGCGGTTTGCAGGCATTGTTCGGGTGAAACCTGGTACGAGCCGAAGGGCAGGTCGGCGATGACCAAGGCCCGCCGGGTTGATCGGGTGACGGCGCGCACCAGCGGGAGCAGTTCGTCGACGGTCACGGCCAAGGTCGAGTCGTTGCCAAACACGTTGTTGGACGCTGAGTCGCCGACCAGCAGGACGGGAATGCCGGCGTCCTCGAAAATTACTGCGCTGTACATGTCGTACGCGGTCAGCATCGCCCATTTGCGCCCTTCGACTTTCATCTGTTTGAGCTGCGGGATGCGCAGACGTGTTGCCGGCTTGGTTAGGGCAGTGGTGTCGTAGGGTGAGGTGTGTTCGGTCATTGGCAGATCTCGTCAGGAGGAAGAATCAGGCGTGCAGCTGTTCGATCAGCAGCCCCAGCGCAATCGCAATCATGATCAGCCCTGAAACTCGACTGACCCTGCGTGCCGCTGCAGGCCGGGCGCGCAGTACCACCTGTGAGCCAAACCCGACCAGCAGATAGATCACCGCGCAACTGGCGGTATGCACCAGGCCGAGCGCGACCATTTGCAGCGGCACGGGCCACGGCGCGCCGGCGTCGGTGAATTGCGGCAACAGGGCGAGAAACAGCAAGAACACTTTCGGGTTGAGCCCGCTCACGCAAAGACCCTTCAAGGCCCAGCGCGCCCATGAGTCGCTGGTCTGGCTCGCTGCGGCGTGCGGAGTGGAAGGGCGGGCGAACAGATTGGCGCCCAGCCACAGCAGGTAACCGGCGCCGGCTACGGTCAGTGCTGTCAGGGCCAGCGGATGTCCGGCGATCAGCGTGCCTACCCCGGCCGCCACAATCAGCGTCGCGAGTAAGTGCCCGGACAGCAGACCGCCCACGGCGGGGAGTACGACGCGGTGCTTCAAGCCTGCGGAAATCGCGTAGGCCCAGTCGGCGCCGGGGGTGATCACAAACAGAATCGATACCGCCCAGAAAGCGGCGAATACGCTGAAGGTCATGGCGTCACCCATGGCCGTTGACGTGGCGTTGCTTTGCTCATGTTGGTTTTCCATCAATCAAGTGCCGCGCCGGTTGCAGCGGTGCGGCAGTTTTTGGTTGAGGGAGAATAAGCAAACTCGGCTAGAATATTTTTCCAAAGATGGTCGTCATGGCGCATCAGATTAGAAGGTTTTATTGCGTGGACAGAACTGATCGGAAGATTCTTGCTGAGCTGCAAAAGGATGGTCGGCTGTCGGTCACCGAACTGGCCGATCGCGTGGGCCTGAGCCTTTCACCCTGCCACCGCCGCGTGCGGGCGCTGGAAGAGTCCGGGGTGCTGCTCGGCTACCGGGCAAAACTCGACCCCGCCGCGCTGGGCCTGAACTTTTCCGCGATGGTCTTCGCCACGTTGCGCGAAGGCGACCGGCAAGCGGTGGAGGCGTTCGAGGCGGCGCTGGTGGAGATTCCGCAGGTGGTGGATGCGCAACGGTTGTTCGGCGAACCGGATTATTTGCTGCACGTCATCGCTCAGGATTTGCCAGCGTTTCAGCGCCTGTATGACGAGTGCCTTTCGACTTTGCCGAATGTGCAGCGGCTGACCTCGACGCTGGTGATGAAGCGCGTGGTGCAGGATCGACCGTTGCCGTTGTAAACAGAGTGATACGATCGGGGCGTGCCTCCCACGCCACAGAGCAGAATCGTCCACCATGAAACCCAGTTTCGAAAAAATCCCCACCGAAGCCACTGCCTCCTGGACGCTGCTGAACCGGCGCCTGCCAGGGGCAATTCCGTTTGAGTGGCACCACCACCCCGAGTACGAACTGACGCTGACCTTGAACAGTCGTGGCCATCGCTATATCGGCAATGACGTCGCGGCTTACGATGACGGCGATCTGATTCTGGTCGGGCCGAATGTGCCGCATAGCTGGTCGTCGGCGGAGCGGGTCGACGCCGGGCAACCGCATGTGGCGTTGGTGATCTGGTTTTCGGCGGCGTGGGCGGAGTCGCTGGTGACGTTGTTTCCGGAGATGGGGTCGCTGCGGCAATTGCTTGTGGCGGCGCGGCAGGCATTGAGTTTCAGTGCGGCGGCGTCGCGGGAGATTCGGCCGCTGATTGAGGCGATGGTCGAGCAGGAGCTGCCCGAGCGTTTGATCGCGCTGCTGACCGTGTTGAGCAAACTGACACGGGACGTTGATGCCAGGCAAATCCTGTCGGCGCCGGACTCTCAGATTGGCAGTCAGATCGTTGAGGATCCCCGTATACATCGGGTTCTGGATTACGTGCATGGACACTACGCCGAAGCCATCAGCATTCCGGCGTTGGCCGAGATGGCGTGCGTCAGCGTGTCGGCGTTTCATCGAATGTTCCGTCGGCATACGCGCTGCACGGCGTTGGACTACATCGTACGGCTAAAAGTCGGACACGCCTGTGCGTTGTTGATGCAGGGGAATACGACGGTTTCGCTGATTGCCGAAGAGGTAGGGTACTCGTCGCTGGCGCTGTTCAATCGGCAGTTCAAGGCGTTGAAGGGGCTGACGCCTTCGGAGTTTCGTCGTCAGCACGGTCATCACTT
Organism: Pseudomonas sp. 13B_3.2_Bac1; assembly: GCF_025466205.1. Lineage (NCBI taxonomy): Bacteria > Pseudomonadati > Pseudomonadota > Gammaproteobacteria > Pseudomonadales > Pseudomonadaceae > Pseudomonas > Pseudomonas sp. 13B_3.2_Bac1. The sequence continues at coordinate 44,309 of NZ_JANLOG010000022.1, read as the reverse complement.
TCAGTAAGCAGCGCGCCGCTACAACGCCACAATCGTATTACTCGACGCGGCAATTCAGGCTGCCGCCGCCACCATCGGAAGTGGTCCCATACCTGCACCAACAACAAGGTCTGCAGGTCCCCCGATGAGCAAATACCAGGCATTCGAGAGCGCAACGCTTCCGGAGAGTTACCGCGACAGTATCGTCAAAATGAAACGCACCTTGCGCGCGCAGATCGGCGATGTGCAGGGGCTGTTCGCCGAGGTCAGTGAGTTTATTGCCGGCGAGATTGCGTCGGTCAAAGCCCAGGAGGCGCAGACCGGGTCGGGCTGGCCGGTGCTGGAGTTCGCTGATATCGCCGCTGGCACAGTGACTGCCGAGCAGTTGGCTTTGATCAAGCGTCGCGGTTGCGTGGTGATCCGCAATCACTTCCCCCGCGAGCAGGTGCTGCAGTGGGACCAGGGCTTGCTGGATTACCTCGACAGGAACCGGTTCGATGCGGTTTACCGTGGGCCGGTCGATCAGTTTTTCGGCAATCTCGAGGCGTCGCGGCCGGAGATTTTTCCGATCTACTGGTCGGCGGCGCAAATGCAGTTGCGTCAGCATGAGCGGATGGGCACGGCGCAGGCGTTTCTCAATCGGTTGTGGAAGACTCATTCGCACGGTCAGGAGTGGTTCAATCCGGACATCAACGCGCTGTATCCGGATCGGGTACGTCGGCGTCCGCCGGGCACGCACTCGAAAGGCCTTGGCCCGCACACCGATTCCGGGGCGCTGGAGCGCTGGCTGCATCCGGCGTATCTGAAAGTCTTCGACAAAATCTACAGCAACGACTTCGCGGCCTACGACCCGTGGGATGCGGCGTTTCGTACCGAGGTGGATGAATACGCCTACAAGGACACGGTGAAGTGTTCGGCGTTTCGCACGTTTCAGGGCTGGACTGCGCTGTCGGATATGCAGGCCGATCAAGGCGTGCTGCACACCTTGCCGGTCCCCAAGGCGATGGCGTACCTGCTGCTGCGGCCGCTGCTCGATGACGTGCCAGAAGACGAATTGTGTGGAGTGGCGCCGGGCAAGGTGCTGCCGGTGTCGCGGCAATGGCATCCGCTGCTGATCGAGGGGCTAAGTCCGATTCCGGATGTGCAGGCCGGCGATTCGGTGTGGTGGCATTGCGATGTAATCCATAGCGTCGCGCCGGTGCAGAACCAGCAGGGCTGGGGCAACGTGATGTACGTGCCGGCGGCGCCGATGTGTGCGAAGAATCTGCGCTATGCGCGGGATGTGTTCAGGGCGTTTGCGCAGGGTGCTTCGCCGGATGATTTTCCGCGGGAGGATTATGAGCGGGCGTGGGTGGAGCGTTTTGCTGTGGAGAGTCTGAATTCGATGGGGCGCGCGGGACTTGGGCTGGAGTGAGACCACGTAAACCGACTGAAACAACGACTATGCAGTAATACCGCTCTGAGCAAGGTTGCGGAGCGCAGGCTTGGGACATGTTGAGCGCAGACCGTCGATATGTTCCATCAAACCATCCGGGATGCTCTGCCACATCGGGTCTAGTATGAAATCAACACCTTCTCGCCGGGCCATTTTTGCCGCAGGAACAAAATCAGCGTCACCTGCAATGAGCACAATTTGGTCCACCTGTTGCTTGAATGATAAGGACGCCACATCGAGACCTATCCGCATATCAACCCCTTTTTGTCGGGTTTCAATGCTGACGTCATTTTCCGTAAGGTCGGCGATCAGGATTTTACCCTTTAAAAGCTGCGCTATTTTTGCTGGCTTTATTGTCCATTTCACATCTTTCGATAGATGCCCTAGCCGTAGGGCGAGCTTGCGTTTATTACGCAATCTGGCATGGAGCTCCTTGCGAAATACCGCCTCTCTGGACTTGGAGAAATCCACTGCTTTTTTGGTGATCGGGTTGTGCTGTTTGGTATCTAGCGGGGGACAGTCGTAGAAGAAAATTCGGTACAGCTCTCTTCTGTGACGTTGTTGGAGCTCTTGCGGCTGGCCGTTATGGCGAGAAATGATTTTGCCAAGAAGGTGGGCAGTAGCCCATCGATGGACAAGATCAGCGGCACGTTCAGCATTGAATGCATTTTGAGGTTCAATCCTTCGAAAGCGCTTGATGAAAAATGCGCCATCGACCAATACCGCTGTGGGCATGCTTTGTTCCTGATAACAAAACGCCCAAGGGTTTGGCACGTCCTGGATGGTTAGGACGGCGTACTGCCTTGGGCGGGATGGGGGCAGATTAGGTGCGGGCGACGCGGGCGTCAACCGCTCCTTCTCGGTTTGATCAAGCTTTGCTTTCAATCTTGTACGCCCATCGCTTTCGATGATGGGCAACGACGAGCAGAACGATAAAGCTGAAGGGCAAAACGTACAAGCCAGCCACTTCCGCAAGATTTGTAGGCAAATGCGCGGGCGCTTGTAGCCTCAAATGTGGGGGGGATAACGGCCTGATATGAGTGGTTTGCCTGTTGGTGACTGACAACGACCATGATGGGGCGGTTCTTGAGCTTGCGCCAGCTTCGGGCTTTTCGGTGACTGGGCTGACGCCATCGCGAGCAGGCTCACTCCTACAGTGGGTTTTGCGGTGTTTGCGAATGTTGTGGCAGGCACCAAACCTGTAGGAGTGAGCCTGCTCGCGATTTGGGTATCCACGATGCTCGGGTTTATTCATCACTATTTTGGACACAGTGTTTGTCCAGACGACCGATTTTTGCCGTGCGCTTCACCCCCTAACATCGTCTCCACTCCGTGAACAAACACGGTTCCCCACGAGACGGTGAACATCATGAAACTTGCAAAAATCGCTCTTCTTCTGGTCCTCGGTGGTATCGGCGCGCAAGCCTTTGCGGCGGATGAAACCGCGCAAGTCGAGGCGTACAACGCCGCCGCTCAAGCAGACATCGCCCACGTGGTGTCGATCTCCGAAGCGGCCAATCAATGCGGCGCGGTGCCGGTGCAGATGACTTATGAAGACTCGACCGGTGCGCGGCATGTCGTGCAATACCAGGTGATGGGCAGCGGTTGTTCCAACGGTTGATGTCGATGCCGGCGCTGGAGGGTCGACACTCCAGGTCTGCGGCACTAAGCGTTGGCAAGCTCCTTGGCACCGGCCATGTCTTCATCCGATGCCAGCAGTTGCGGGATGGCGGTTTTCAGGAACTCCACCCAGGTCTTGATTTTGGCGTCGACGAATTTGCGCGACGGGTAGATCGCGAACAGGTTGTATTCCTCCAGGCGGTACCGCGGCAGTACCCGCACCAGTGTGCCTCCGACCAATCCTTCGACGGCTGATGCCAGCGGTTGAATGCCGATGCCCATGCCATTTCTGATTGCCGTGGCCATGCCGTCGGCGGTGTTGATGTGGAAGGGTGAGTCCGGGATATTCTGGGTTTCCATGCCTTGAGGCCCTTCGAACACCCAGTTTTCTGCAGGCATCACCGTGTTGACGATGCGCAGGCAGTCGTGCGCGGCGAGGTCGGCGGGTGTGGCGGGGTGGCCGCGTTTGGCCAGGTACGACGGCGAGGCGCAGAGGATGCTGTAAGTAGTGCCAAGGCGTTGCGCGACGAAGCCGGAATCGGGCAGGTCGCGGGCGAGGACGATCGACATGTCGTAGCTTTCTTCGAGCAGATCGGGCAGACGATTGCTCAGGGTCAGGTCGAACATCACCGTCGGGTGAATCTCGCGGTAACGGGCGATTGCATTGATCACGTAGTGGTTGCCGATGGCGGCCATAGCGTGAATCTTCAGACGCCCGACCGGCAGGGTCTGGGCGGTGCCGGCTTCTTCATCGGCTTCGCGCAGGTCATCGAGGATTTTTTCGGCGCGCTGCAAATAACGCACGCCGGCTTCGGTCAGGGCGAGGCGGCGGGTGGTGCGGTTGATCAGGCGCGTGTGCAACCGGGCTTCGAGGCTGGAGACGGCTTTGGAGACGTTGGTCGTGGTGGTGTCGAGCACGTCGGCCGCAGCGGTGAAGCTGCCGCTCTGGGCCACGGCGACGAAGCAGCGCAGGGTCTGAATGACGTCCATCGTTGTGGTTGGCTCTGTGGCTGGGATGGCCATTCTAGGGTTTGCCGTGGGTGGTGTTGCAAATGTTTGCGAACGAGGGGCGCGCGCATGGCGGGTGAAGGGCTTGAAGACATTCTGGCGCCGGGGCTTTCGGTAGTGTTCTGCGGGATCAATCCGGGATTGCTTGCGGCGGCGCAGGGGCATCATTTTGCCGGACGCGGGAATCGCTTCTGGCGCACCTTGCATCTGGCCGGGTTCACCCCGCATGAAGTGCGGGCGGAGGAGGATCGAAGCATCATGCAATTTGGCTGCGGGTTGACGGCGGTGGTCGAGCGGCCGACGGCGCGGGCGGATCAGTTGGCGGCGCAAGAGTTCGCCGCAGCGGCCCTGGGCTTTGAACAGAAGATCAGCCGCCATGCGCCGCGCTTTGTGGCGTTCCTTGGCAAGGCTGCGTATGCGGCGTTGTCGGGGCAGAAGGTGGTGGCGTGGGGGCCGCAGGCAAGGACCTTCGGCGGCGCGCACGTGTGGGTGTTGCCGAGCCCGAGCGGCAGGAACCTCGCGTTCAATCTTCAGCAGTTGGTCGACGCTTATCGTCAACTGCAAGTGGCGTCGTCAGCGTCGAAAGTCTAAACATCACTACTGCGCAAAAAGTTGCGCAGTTGTTTCACGGATTTCACCCGAGAATCTACTTCAAACCCTTATAAACCGTGCCCTCCAGCCAAGTGCGCAAGAAGTTGCACAGCACTGCGCAACTTCTTGCGCACTTTTTTCTGTTTATCGAAATTTTAAACGCCTAAACGCAAAGGCATTGCCGCCAACTCCTTGATCCGTAATGGCTAGATGATAGCTGGCACGGAATTTGATCTCTGAGCAGACACCCGGACAGGCAATGGTGCTTGTCGGTTGTGTATTTTTCGAGCAAGGAGAGCATCCCCATGGCAACACCAGCGTACATGTCCGTCACTGGCGAAAAACAAGGTCTGATCACTGCCGGCGCGTTCACCGCCGACTCCGTGGGTAACACCTTCCAGGAAGGTCACGAAGACCAGGTCATGGTTCAGGCCTTCACCCACGACGTGATCATCCCGCGTGATCCGCAATCCGGTCAGCCAACCGGCCAGCGCGTGCACAAGCCAGTGGTCATCACCAAGGTCTACGACAAGGCTTCGCCTCTGCTGCAAGCGGCGCTGACTTCCGGCGAGCGCATGAGCGAAATCGTTATCCAGTGGTACCGCACTTCTGCTCAAGGTACTCAAGAGCACTACTACACCACCAAACTGGAAGACGCGATCATCGTCGCCATCAACAACAAGATGCACAACTGCCAGGACCCGTCGAACGCCCACTTCACCCACCTGGAAGAAGTGCAGTTCACCTACCGCAAAATCACCTGGACCCACGAAGTCTCCGGTACTTCGGGTTCCGATGACTGGCGTGCTCCAGTCGTTTAATCGCGACTGATTGTTGTACCACCCCGGCCAGTGCGGCTGGCCGGGGCGGCTTTGACCTACAGAATTTTTTGCGTGCGCCACGCTTCATGGAATGGCGCCCGTCGCAGCATTGCGCGAGGAACAAGGGATGTTCTCACCGGCCAATCAGCCTCATTTCAATTTGACCATCGATGGCGCGGACAGCGATTTCCAGGTGCTGTCGTTCACCGGGAAAGAGGCGCTCAACACCCCCTTCGAGTTCGAACTGGAACTGGTCAGTGAGAAGGCCTCGATCAATCTCGAAAGCCTGCTGCACAAACTTGCGTTCCTGCAACTGTCGCCCAGCGGCACGGGGATTCACGGGCTGATCTACAGCATCGCCCAGGGCGAGGCCGGCAAGCGCCTGACCCGCTACAAAATCTCCCTGCGCCCGCAGCTGTCGTACCTCGCGCATCGGGTCAACCAGCGCATCTTCCAGCAAATGACCGTGCAGCAGATCATCAGCAAGGTCCTCGAAGAACACGGCATCCTCGCCAGCGACTATCACTTCCAGCTGAGCGCGATTTACCCGGAGCGGATTTACTGCGTGCAGTACGACGAAAGCGATCTGCATTTCGTCCAGCGCCTGTGTGAGGAGGAGGGGATTCACTACCACTTCCAGCACACCGCCAGCGGCCACAAACTGATGTTCGGCGATGACCAGACGGTGTTCCCGAAACTCGCGCCCGTGGCCTATCAGCAGGACTCCGGGCTGGTGGCGGACAAGCCGGTGGTCAAGCGTTTCGGCCTGCGCCTGGCGACCCGCACCAGCCGCACCACGCGGCGCGATTACGACTTCGTCAAACCGAAGATCGAGCTGGAAAGCGATGCCAAGAGCAGCGCTCAGCCGGATCTGGAGGACTACGATTATCCGGGGCGTTTTGTTGATCGCGAGCGTGGTAAGCACCTGGCCAATCGCGCGCTGGAGCGTCATCGCAGCGACTACCGTCTGGCCGAAGGCAACAGCGATCAGCCGATCCTCGTCACCGGTCATTTTCTCGCCCTGACCGACCACGCCAACCCGACTTGGAATGACTTGTGGCTGCTCACCGAGATCTTCCACGAAGGCAAGCAGCCGCAGGTGCTGGAAGAATCGGTGACCAGCGACACCACTGACCTCAAGGATGATTTCCACCAGGGCTATCGCAACCGCTTCAGTGCGATTCCGTGGGACGTGCCGTACCGGCCGCCGCTGGATCACCCGAAACCCAAAGTCCTCGGTTCGCAGAGCGCCGTGGTCACCGGCCCGGAAGGCGAGGAAATCTTCTGCGACCAGTATGGCCGGGTGAAGGTGCAGTTCTTCTGGGATCGCGAAGGCGAACGCGACGACAAGACCACCTGCTGGATGCGCGTGGCCTCCAGTTGGGCTGCCGAGACGTTTGGCTCGATCAACATTCCGCGCGTCGGCATGGAAGTGTTGGTGTCGTTTCTCGAAGGCGATCCCGACCAGCCGCTGATCACCGGTTGCCTGTACCACGGCGCCAACCTGCCGCCGTACAAACTACCGGACTTCAAGACTCTGGCCACGGTCAAGAGCAAGGAATACAAGGGTAGCCGCGCCAACGAACTGCGCATCGACGACACCACCAGCGAGATCAGCATTGCGCTGCGCAGTGATCACGGCGCCAGTGCGATCAACCTCGGCTACCTGACCCACCCGCGCCCGAGCGGCGGGCAGCCGCGTGGCGAAGGTTTCGAGTTGCGCACCGACCGCCATGGCGCGGTGCGCGCCGGCGCCGGTCTGCTGATCACCACCGAGCCGCGTCCGAACGAATCCAAGCATCACAAAGACCTGCCGGAAACCGCCGAGCGCCTCGCCACCGCCAGCGATCAGCAGGACGGATTTGCCACTCAGGCCAAAGAGCTTCAAGCCCAAGAGGCCGGCGATCAGGACGATGTGGCCAAGGCGTTGCACGCGCAGCATCAAGGTGTGCTGGGCAGCGGCCCGGCGAACATGACCGCCAATGAATTCCCTGAATTCACCGAGCCGCATCTGGTGCTTGCCAGCCCGGCCGGCATCGCCCTGACCACGCCCCGCTCCAGCCATATCGCCACCGGTGAACACCTGGCGCTGAGTAGCACCGGGCACACCAGTTTTTCCATCGGCAAACGCCTGCTGGCCAGTGCCAGCCGTGGCATGCGTCTGTTCGTGCAGAGCATGGGCTGGCGCCTGGTCGCGGCCTCCGGCGACATCGACGTCAAGGCCCTCAAGGACAGCATCAACCTGCTGGCCAAACTCAACATCACCGCCAACGCCGACCGCATCACCATCACCGCCAAGACCGAACTGGTGATTCAGGGCGGCGGCAGCGCGACCACCTACAACGCCGGCGGCATCACCCACGCCACTACGGGCCCGTACACCGCGCACGCGGCGAACTTCGCCTACACCGGGGCGAAAAGTCTGGCCGGGGTATTCCCGGAACCGCCGAAACCGGGCAAGGGCAATCTGGAACTGTTCAACCAGTACGCCGGGCGCCAGGGCATCAAGGAAGGCGACTACGAAGTCATCGACGCCCTGGGCAAAAGCATCAAGGGCAAGCTCGACGCCAAGGGTTTCGCCAGCGTTTCTGGCGCTGCACCAGGCCCCGCGCGCGTGTTGTTCGGCAAGGATCCAGCGGACACCTGGAGTGAGGGCAGCTACATCGGCAAAGCGGAATGGCCGCTGAAACCGCCAGCCACTGAAGACGTACCGAGTCAGGTGCAGGCGATGGTTGCGCAGGTTCTGCCGAACAAGAACTGGGACATGTTGGAGAAGGGCAAGGAACTGGCGCAGAGCGGCAGGGGCGCCACGCAGACCGCACAAAGCGCGATGCAAACCGCGCAGCAGGTGAAAGGGGCGGTGCAGGGCGGGGCGGCCGGGTTGCCGAAACTTGCCAGTGCGGCGCTGCCGAGTGCATCGAGCATCCTCGGCGCAGCAAGCAGGGCAGGGAAACTGCCAAGCCTCCCGGCCCCGTCCTTGCCCAAACCATCGCTTAAGACGCCTGGCCTGCTGAATGGGGAGGTGCTCTCATGACTGAGGCAGCCGTTCCCAAGAAGCGCGAGCCGCAGGTCGCTATCGTTCCGCTCAACACGCTGGACGTGCAGGACGTAGGTCGTGGGGCTGCCCGGTTTGATGCCTGGCTGCGATCCATCAGTGGTGGTGTCGTCACGCTCGACCGAATCAAAGGGGTCGCGGGGTCGCTGCCGGTTGTCGGCAACATCATGGCGCTGGTCGATGCGCTTGGCGATATCGTCACGCTTACCAGAAGCAAGCAGCGGGAGTTGCTTGATTGGGTCAGCCTGGGGATCAACCTGATCGGTGTTTTACCTGCGCCTCCGACGATGGCAGCTGCTCGTATGAGTTTGCGCCCGACCTTGTTTCTGGTACGTCAGGAATTGCGTAATAGCGTCAAGATGCTGTTGGGCGATTCGATGATCGAAGTGCTGGTCGGGCATTTGAACGCAACCATCGTCGGCACGATCGATGACTTCGTGAAACAGGCTCAAGGCAAACTCTCGGGCATTCTCGCCGATGCAGGAAAACTCGGCGAAAGCGCAGTCACCGAAATTGCAAAGGGTCTTGAGGCCGTTGTAAATGGCAAGCTTGATTCAAAAGGCGATGCGCGCGCGGCTGGACAAAAGATCACGGCGGCGGGCAATCAACTGCTCAGCGATCCCAAAGCGGCAATCAGTAATATCTTCGGGGCTGCATTCAGTGCCTACAAAGCCGTAGGTAAAGGGGTTGCCAACAGCGCTGCGAAGAATCTTTTGCCGGATCAGGCTAAAAAACTGGTGATGACGCACACCGGTTCATTGAGAGCGATGGGGCCTGAGATCAAAACCCAATTGAGCAAGTTGGGTGACCCGGGAACGCGTCACTCGATTGGTTGGTTGTTGCAAATGCTCAGCGGTGCTGTGGTGACGTGGCGCAAGCGTCGTGGGCATGGACAGAGTGCTAGCGTTAAACCCAACGCCACCAGTAAGGCTCAACACAAGGCCGGTGAAGGTCGACTCGAGGCCAGCAGCCATCAGGCTCCTGCGAACGCCAACGCTAATGGCAAAAAAAATGGTGCTTGCGCGGGTACTTGCAACAGCATCAGCTTTGCGTTGGGATCCGAGTCACTGAGCCATACCGATTTTAGCCTGTCGGGTCCTTTTCCTATCGAGTGGGTGCGCACCTACAGCTCCCGGTTTGATGCTTTTGACAATGGCGAACTAGGGGCTCGTTGGGTAACAGAGTTTACGACCCGATTCGACTGCAAGGACGATGGACTGGTTTTTTTTGGAGCCGATGGTCGTAGCATCGATTTCCCCCTGCCCAAGCCAGGCCTCTTTCACTATGACGCCGTTGAAAATCTCACGCTGGTTCGTTCCGGTGAGGATCAGCTGCTCGTTTGCTTCGGTTTCGAGCGTAAGGAAACCTATGTCCGTCGTGGTCGTTCCTTTTGGCTGACGGATGTCAAAATGCGCAGTGGATCCGGGCTGATGCTGCATTACGAGCATCGCCATGGGGACGCCCTCGTATTATCCGATCTGATCACCTATCAAGGTGACGTCACGCAAGTTCACTTGCACATCGGAACGCTGATAGATGATCAAGGACGCTTGACCGGTCTCTGGGAGATTCGTGACGGCGCGCCTGTGCGGCAATTGTGTCGTTACCAATACGACCTCCATGGCGACTTGATCCAGGCGCAGGATGAAAACGGTGCGGCCTGGAGTTATCAGTATCAGCATCACCTCCTGACTCGGTATACCGATCGCACCGGCCGCGGTTTGAATCTGCAGTGGGATGGCCACACATCGCACGCCAGGGCTGTGCGCGAGTGGGCGGATGACGGCAGTTTCGATACTCGCCTTGAATGGGACGAAAACATCCGTCTGACTTACGTCACTGATGCCCATGGCAACGAGACTTGGCATTACTACGACATCAAGGGCTATACCTACCGGATTCGCTATGCCGATGAACGTTCAGAGTGGTTCTTTCGCGATGATGCGAAGAACGTGATTCGTCACGTTCATACAGATGGCACCACTGATCGCTACAGCTATGACGAGCGCGGTAATTTGCTCGAGCACATCAGCCCCGACGGCAGTGTCGCTCACTACGCCTACGATGATCTCAACCAACTGATCAAGGTAAGTGATGCAGAAGGCGGTCAGTGGCAACGAGCTTACGATGATGCCGGCAATCTGGTGGAGTCAGTCGATCCGCTTGGGAACAAGACTGAGTACGCCTATGACAAAGCAGGTCAGTTGATCGCTATCAAGGATGCAATTGGCAACGAGAAAACGCTTGAGTACAACGTTGCTGGTCAGCTTCTCAAATATACCGATTGCTCTGGCAAGACCAGCGAGTGGGAATACAACGATCGCGGTCAGATGATCTGCTTTACCGATGCAGCGGGGCAAAGCACCGAGTATCAGTACAAGACCGGGCATATCGCTTTGATAACGCATCCAGATAAAACCGAGGAACGATTCGAGCGTGATGCCGAAGGGCGTCTGCTTGCTCATGTTGACGGTCTGGATCGCTGTACGACGTGGAGCTATAACGCGGCCGGTCTGGTTGCCGAGCGAGTAGACGCTTGCGAGCAATCGCTTCGTTATCGTTGGGATCGGCTAGGTCGGCTGATAGCACTCGAAAACGAAAACGAGCAGCGCACCCAGTTTCACTATGATCCTGTCGGAAGATTGCTTGAGGAAAAAGGCTTCGACGGCCTTGCCACACGCTATCAATACGACTCTGAGAGCGGGCGGTTGGCGAGCGCCATCAGCGGTGAGCGCATCATTTCGATGGTGTTTGACCCAATGGGGCGGCTTGTTGAACGCCATGCGAGCCTGGGCAATGCGACTCAAAGCGAATCCTTTGCGTATGACGGTAATGGCAACATGGTTTTGGCCACGAACGACCAGAGCCGGTTGCTGTGGTTTTATGATTCGGCCGGTAATCTGATCAGAGAGCATCAGCATTATCAGAATCTGGATACACCGCTCGTTGCCATCTGGAGGCATGAGTACGATGCCCTCAATCAGTGTGTCGCCACGACTCGTCCGGATGGTCATCGGGTGAGTTGGTTGACGTACGGCAGTGGGCATTTGCTCGCGTTAAAACTGGATGATCACGAACTGGTCGGTTATGAGCGAGATGATCTACATCGTGAGGTCGTTCGTCATCAAGGCAATCGTCTGCGCCAGACACAAAAGTGGGATCCGACAGGGCGGCTACAAGAGCAACTGCTCGGTCGAAGCGATGACAATTCGACGTTGCTCAAACGCCAGTACCAATATGATGCGGTCGGCCAGTTGACTGAGCTGAACGATACTCGTCGCGGACCGCTTACCTACCGTTATGATCCGGTCGGGCGACTGATCAGCGCAGCAAGTCGCCTCGGCGTTGAAAACTTCGCGTTCGATCCTGCCAGCAACCTGCTGGACGAGAAGGTGACAGAAGTGCGCCGGCCTCTTGATCAGGCCCCGACACGTAGTCGGTTGGTAGACAATCTTTTACGTGAATACGTCGGTACTCATTACGAGTACGACGATCGTGGCAACCAGACATTGCGTTGGCACAATGGTCAACGCAGTCGATTGCAATGGGACCTGTTCGATAGGTTGGTGCATTTTGAGGATGATCGTCTTTCGGTCAGATACGCCTACGATGCCTTGGGTCGCCGGTTGTATAAGCACTCGACAGCCCATTATGTGAACCGTCCTGAAGCAGGTTCGCACTGGAATAAAAATGAGCAGGGGCGCATTCAGCGCTTGCTTGGCTGTGGCATGACCTTGTACGGGTGGGACGGGGACAACCTCTCCTGGGAGAGCAGTCCTGCCCCTATTGATGGGGGGACAGGTCGCACAGTCCATTACGTTTTTGAACCCGGCACATTCGTACCGGTGGCTCAAGCCCTCACACACGCCTCGATTGATCTGTTGAGTCAGCCGGAATATGTCGGCGGCGACAATCTTGAAGATGATCCGCTGTGGAGTCACGCTCCTGAAGCACAACCGTTCGATGCCCTGGCCTGGTATCAGTGTGACCATTTAGGCACACCATTAGAACTTACCGATCAAGACGGTGAGATCGCCTGGAGCGCTCAATACAAAGCGTGGGGGCAGGTGAAAGAACAGATATCAGCCTCGGCAGTGCGGCGCGGGCTGACTAATCCCATTCGTTTCCAGGGCCAGTACCACGATCACGAAACAGGCTTGCACTACAACCGCTACAGGTACTACGACCCCCATGTAGGTCGCTTCATCTCGAAAGATCCGATAGGTCTGATGGGGGGCATCAACCTTTATCAATACGCGCCTAACCCAACCCAATGGGTGGACCCTTTAGGGCTGGTCAAGAAACCGCCATCCAAGCGCGCGCTGAAGGACGGTGATGGAGCATCAGCACAAGATATTGCTGCGAGTAAGGTCGGCGGAGGTAGTCGAAAAGGGCAGGCGGCATGTCGCAAAAAACTCATCGATAAAAGTAAACCGGTGGGCGTTTACAAGTGCTGGCGGTGCGGACATACCTCTACCAACCCTGATGACATGCACTTGGGGCATAAGAATGTGGCTACCTCAAATGGGGGCAACCTTGCCGATGTCAACGTAGATCTTGAGGGCGCTTCGTGTAACCTGAGTGCGGGAAATAGCGGTTACGTGAAAGAAGGGATGTCGTGTGTCGAACGTGGAAGTTGTGGAGCGCCATATGGACGATAAAGAATTGCCTGTACTGATTCAGGTGTTTGTATCAGATGACGGTGGCCCTGTATTCGAGGAGCTCCCTGCAATTGCGATGGGGCAGGATACTTATGAGCTGTTGTCTTCCCCTGGTCTTGCGCTGAATTTGGCTCGAGGTGATGTCATCTCGATAAAAAACAAAAACACCCACGCTGAAGTCCTGAAGCGCGGAGGGAATTTTTGTATTCATATCTACGCCGACTACATCCCCGAGGACGTCATTGCACAACTGGAAACTGATGTCGGCAATGAACTGGGTGGAACGCTGGATGGTGTTTTCGAGGGCAACCTGTCACTGGCTGTGCCGTCAAGCAATGGCATGGACAGCATCAATGAGTTTTTTGATCGGTTCCGCGAGAAAACCGGACTCGAATGGTATTACGCCAATATCTATAAAAACATTGATGATGAAGATGATGAAACGCTGCTCAATTGGTGGTTGCAGAGCTGACTGATAGACCAGCAGACGGCAGGTTTACGAGACCAGGATCAAGTCAAAGGAGTGACAACATGAAAGACGCCATTCGCTTGGGCGACTCCACCACCCACGGTGGCAAGGTGCTCGAAGCCTTCTCCCAAACCGATCTCAACGGCAAGCCTATTGCCGGAGTCGGTCACAAGGTCAGCTGTCCACTGTGCAAAGGGGTTTTCCCGATTGCAGAGGGCAGCAGCACCTACACCGTTGATGGCACGCCCATCGCCCTGGACGGTATGAAAACCGCTTGCGGCGCTGCGCTGATTGCAAGCGGCCCGAAAGGCGCAGTGATCAGCTGATCGTTCTAACTACATCTTGGCTCCATTGCTGATGAGAAGCGACGTCCAGTCGTAGCCCTCAACCAGCGATGCGCCTCATGTTATCCCTGAATTCGCGAGCCTGTTGGCTGGTAAGACGCTCCCATGACGACCAATACCGCTGTTGCAACCAAACGTGAGCCACAAGTCGCCGTCGTTCCCCTGAATCTGATCATGGTGGAAGACGTAGGCCGCAGTGCGGCTCAATTCGATGCATGGTTGCGGGATATCAGTGGTGATCTGGTCACCCTGGAGCGGATCAAGACGGTGGCGGGGGCATTGCCTGTTGTCGGTAACATCATGGCATTGGTCGACGCGCTGAATGATGTTGTGACGCTCTCCAATAGTCCGAAACAAGATCCCCTCAACTGGGTCAGCCTGGGAATCAACCTGATCGGCGTTTTGCCCATGCCGCCGAATATGGCAGCAGCGCGCATGAGCTTGCGACCGACACTATTTCTGGTGCGTCAGGAAGTCGCCAAGGTCGGAAAGTTGGTACTTGGTGATGCGTTGATCAACGTGGTGGTCGGCCATCTGAACGCTGACATCGTGGGTGTGATTGATGATTTCGTTAAGCAGGCCCAAGCCAAACTCAAAGAGTTGCTCAATGACGCAGGGGAGCTCGGTGAGAAAATCCTCAACGAAATTGCCAACGGCCTGGAAAGGGTCGTAAACGGTAAGCTCGATGCCAAAGGCAATTTGAAAGCAGCCGAGCAGATGGCAAGTGCTGCCAGCGATCAGTTGCTCCATGACCCCCTGAGTGCGATCAGCAATATTTTTGGCGCCGCCGCGAATGTTTACAAGGCCGCTGGGAAAGGTGTGGCCAACAGCGCCGCCGAGCATCTTTTGCCAGAGCAGGCCAAGAAGAAGGTGCTGGTCCATACGAAATCTTTGCGAGCCATGGGGCCTGAGCTGCGCACGCAGTTGAACAAGTTGAGCGATCCGGCCGTTCAAAGCTCCATTGGTGCATTGCTGGTGGTGCTGGCCAGTGCAGTTGCAGCCTGGCGGATGCGCAATGTTCACGGACAAGGCGGTAACGTCAAACCAGGAACAACCAGCCAGTCGAGACGTGTTGCAGACGACGGCAAAGTTGAGGTCAGTCGGGGCGAGTCGAAACCAAAGTCGCGGCCTAATGATGAGAAAAACGAAGTGTGCCCAGCGACCTGCAAAAGCATCAACTTTGCCATGGGTACAGAGACGTTCAATCACACAGACTTCAGTTTGCCCGGTGCATTTCCCATCGAATGGACGCGTACGTATTGCTCCGATCTGAACGCATATGACGCAGATGCGATTGGCGCCCGCTGGATCACGGCGTTTACCACCAGGATAGATGCGGTGGAAGACGGCCTCGTGTTACACGATGCGGACGGACGTAGCCATGCCTATCCATTACCGAAGGTCGGTCAATTCCACTACGACGCGATCGAGAACATCACCTTGTTGCATGCCGCTGAGGGCCAACTGTTGTTGTGCCGCGGCTTCGAGCGCAAGGAAACCTACATACGTCGTGCTCAACATTATGTCCTCGTGGGCATTGTGCTGCGCAACGGTGCCGGGGTCATGCTGCACCACGAGCATCGCCACGGCGAGAGCGCGGTTCTATCCGATTTGATCACCTACCAGGAAAACGATATCACCAAGGTGCATCGCCATCTCGGCACGTTGGTTGATCAGCTGGGGCGTCTGACAGGACTATGGGAAATCTGCGACGGTGAGCCGGTTCGTCAGCTTTGCGCTTATGCCTATGACGATTACGGCGACCTGATTCAGGCACAAGATGAGAACGGCGCTGCCTGGGCTTACCAGTATCAGTTCCATCTGGTGACTCGATACACCGACCGCACCGGACGCGGCATGAACCTGCAATGGCAGGGCACAGGTGCAGATGCGAAGGCTGTGCGCGAATGGGCGGACGATGGCAGTTTCGACACGCGTCTGGAGTGGGACGAAAACATTCGCCTGACCTACGTCACTGACGCCCACGGCAACGAGACCTGGCATTACTACGACAGCCTTGGCTACACCTACCGCATTCGTCACGCCGATGGCTTGTCCGAATGGCTGTTCCGTGACGAAGCGAAAAACGTCGTGCGACATGTGCACCCGGATGGAACGACGGATCGCTACAGCTACGACCCGCGTGGCAATCGGGTTGAACACATTCGCGCTGACAACAGCGTGGTGCACTTTGCCTATGACGATCAGGACCAACTGATCAAGATCATGGATGCGGAGGGCGGCCTCTGGTTACGCGCTTATGACGAGGCTGGGAATCTGGTTGAAACGGTCGACCCACTCGACAACAAGACTGAATACGCCTACGACAAGGCCGGGCTGCCGATTGCGATCAAGGATGCCAACGGCAACGAGAAAACACTTGAGTACAACGACGCTGGGCAATTGCTCAAATACGTCGACTGCTCAGGCAAGACCAGTGCCTGGAAATACGATGATCGTGGGCAGGTCATCTGTGCAACCGATGCAGCTGGGCAGAGCACAGAGTACGAATACAAGTCTGGGCAAGTGGTGCTGATCAGGCGCCCGGACAAAACAGAGGAGCGCTTTGAGCGGGACGCAGAAGGTCGGTTGTTGACGCATGTCGATGGTTTAAACCGCTGTACAACCTGGAGCTATACCGCCGCTGGTTTCGTCGCTGAACGGGTGGATGCGGCAGAACATACCTTGCGTTACCGATGGGATCGCATGGGGCGCTTGCAAGCCTTGGAGAACCAGAATGAGCGCTCGGCACAATTCCTTTATGACCCGGTTGGACGGTTGTTGACCGAAACAGGCTTTGACGGTCGTCTGACTCGGTATCAATACGACATGGCTTCCGGACGCCTGTCGAAGATAGCTACCGGTGACCGGATAGTGACGGTTGGGTACGACGAAATGGGACGTGTGACTGAGCGTCTTGCGACGCTTGGCGATCGGTCACAGGCAGAAAGTTATGCTTATGACGGCAGGGGTCAGATGATCTTTGCGAGCAACGCCGATAGCCGTGTGCAGTGGTTCCATGATGCGGCAGGCAACATGGTGCGTGAGCATCAGCATTATCTTGGTGTGGAAAAGCCACTCGCTGCTGTTTGGCAACATGAATACGACGTGCTCAATCAGCGTGTCGCTACGATTCGTCCAGACGGGCATCGGGTCAGTTGGTTGACCTACGGCAGCGGCCATCTCTTGGCGCTGCGTCTGAACGAGCACGAACTGCTTGGGTACGAGCGCGATGATATGCACCGCGAAGTCGCTCGGCATCAAGGCAATCGACTGATACAGACTCAAAAATGGGACCCTGCCGGGCGCTTGCAGGAGCAACTGCTGGGGCACAGTGATGACAAGTCGGTTGTTCTCAAGCGTGAGTACACCTACGACGCAGCAGGACAACTGAACGAAATCAACGATACGCGTCGTGGTCAGTTGTCCTACCGTTATGATCCGGTCGGCAGATTGTTGAGCGCAGTCAGTCGTTTAGGTGTTGAGACGTTCGACTTTGACCCGGCGGGTAACCTGCTGGATGAAAAGACCGCTGAGAGTCGGCGACCATTGGAGCTGACCCCGCCTCGCAGCAAGCTGGTGGATAACCTGCTGCGAGATTACGCCGGCACTCACTACGAATACGACGAGCGCGGAAATCAGATAAAGCGCTGGCGGGATGGTGCTTTCAGCCAAATGCGTTGGGATCTGTTTGATCGGTTGGTGCATTTCGAAGACGCCAGGCTATCGGTGGAATATGCCTACGATGCACTTGGGCGGCGATTGCTGAAGAACTCAAGGGTACATTACAAGCAGCGATCCACAGCGGGCTCAATGTGGAATAACACTGAGCACGCCCGGTTGCAGCGAGAGCATGGTTGTGGGTTCACGTTGTACGGTTGGGACGGCGATAACCTGGCTTGGGAGAGTCGTGCTGCACAGCAGGATGGCGAGGCGGGTCGCACGATTCACTATGTGTTTGAGCCGGGTACGTTCATTCCGGTGGCGCAGGCTATCTCGAATCAATCCATCAATCTGACTGGATCGTCGTCCAGCTATGCCGAGTACTACAGCCTGGAGGAGGATCCGCTTTGGAATCATTCCGCGACGTCGCCCCGCATTGATGTATTGACCTGGTACCAGTGCGATCATCTTGGCACACCTCAAGAGCTGACTGACCAGAAGGGTGACGTCGTATGGAGCGCGCAGTACAAGGCTTGGGGCGAAATACGAGAGGAGCGGTCGACCTGTGCGAAACAGCAGGGCATTGCAAATCCGATTCGATTCCAAGGGCAATACCATGATCATGAGACGGGGCTGCACTACAATAGACATCGTTACTACGACCCTTCAGTGGGACGTTTCATAAGTCAGGACCCTATTGGGTATCAGGGTGGACTGAACCTCTATCAGTATGTCTCAAACCCGATCGGATGGATTGACCCGCTAGGACTGGCCCGTCAAAAAGGCATTACGCCAAACAACAAAGGGACGCGCACTACAATCGAGTCGGGTAACCTGCAAGCACCCGAGGTCGGATTTAGCACTAAAGCGGGTGGCGAAGGCATTCAGCATCCTGTAGTCCAGGAACTCTATGAGTCGATACCAGACGATCAACGTTCTCCGTTTATTCATGGACACTGCGGAGAAGCAGATGCGTTAAGCAAAATCGCTAAAGCGAATGATGTTAAATCTGTAGAAGCATTGAGAGACATTACGCAAGGTTCAACATCTACGACCGTAAGGAATGATGGTAAACCACTGAAATTTTGTCGTTCTTGCGCACAGGTGATGGGTAAGCTCGGCGTATGTGATGGAGTAAAAGAGTGAGCGATCCAAAAGAAATTGAAGAAATTGAAGAAATTGAAGGCCTTGAGGCGCGTCTCTTAGTTGCAAACGTATCCATTAATCAATTGGTGCGCCGCTACGCTGGATTTTTACTGCAGCTTATTCACGATGGTTCGTTAAGTAGTATTTCGACTGAAAAACTTAATCTGATGTCGTCCTACCTGAATAAAGCGGTGACGCCGGGTACGCTTGAGTCCAGCCATGAGCAAAGGTCGGCTTTTTTTGTCGAGCTTTGGCCAATAGAGAGGCAGTACCGGGAATCGGATCCGGCTTTCGCGAATTTTGTTCGCTGTGTCATCTGTTGTTTCGGAAATGAGGAAGATTGGCTGCGCGACGATACGGGTGACGATACACCTTTGTGGTTTTTCCTTTTTTATATCAAAAAAGTTTGCCCCGACATCAAAGATAAGTTTGTAAAGTTTTTCGAAGAAACTTGTTGATGATCACGGACTACCTGATTGAGGCTTATGCCAAGGAGAGCCCCTGTCATGAAACCTGGGAAGCCCGACACCGACGCCTCGGCACTCATCGACGCTCGAATCGCCGAACTGGCCGATTGGCGCGGCGCCATCCTCGGCGAGATTCGCAAGGTCATGCACCAGGCCGATCCCGAGGTGGTGGAGGAGTGGAAGTGGCGCGGTGTTCCGGTGTGGTCCCGCGGCGGCATCATTTGCACTGGAGAGACCTACAAGGCGGCGGTGAAGATGACCTTCGCCAAGGGCGCGGCGCTGGCCGATCCGGCGCGGTTGTTCAATGCCAGCCTGGAGGGCAACACCCGGCGGGCGATTGATTTTCACGAGGGCGACGAGGTCGATGAGCAGGCCTTGAAAACGCTGATTCGCGAGGCGATCAAGCTGAATTTGTCCAAGTGAATCGTGCCGTTTGCCCCGGCTCAGAAATAACTGGCTGTTTTAAAACAAATTTTTTTGCACTCGGGGCTTCCCAGATCAAAAAAAGGTTGGTAAATTGCGGCCCATTCTCGCAGAGCTTGTTACAGAGCTTGAGATACAGGGGCGTCGCCAAGCGGTAAGGCAGCAGGTTTTGATCCTGCCATGCGTTGGTTCGAATCCAGCCGCCCCTGCCATATTCAGAAAAAACGCCAGTCCGAAAGGGCTGGCGTTTTTTTATGCGCGCGATTTGTGGTTGGGGCTGACAGTTGCCTTAGCCGCAGCGAGGGACTGATGTAAACTGCCCGCGCAAAAGTCCCGGTGCGTCGTTGGCCGGCGACCCTCAATCTCTCCAGACAAGAGACTTTCATGGCTAATCAAGACCTCAGCTTCACCCCTGATCCGGATGCAGATTCGATTTCCTCCGACGTTGTCGGTTTCAACGGCATTCTGGTTTCGACCCAGATCCCGACCCGCGCCGACGGCAGCCTGGAGCTGGGCGACATCACCCTGCAAAGCGAATGCACCCTGCAGGCGCTGAAAGTGGCGCTGGAGCGGGCCGGCAGTTCGATGGATCGGGTCATGCACCTGACCATCTACCTCACCGACATGGCTGACCGTGCGGCATTCAACGAAGTCTACAAGCGCTTCTTCGCCAAGCCATGGCCGGTGCGCGCTGCGGTCGGCGTGGCGTCGCTGGCAGTGGAAGGCATGCGCGTGGAAGTCACCGCGATGGCGGCCAAGGTCTGACCGCCCCCTGTAGGAGTGAGCCTGCTCGCGATAGCGGTAAATCAGCCACCATCAACGTTGACTGTGCCACCATCATCGCGAGCAGGCTCACTCCTACAGGAGACTCTCGTGTCGGATTGGAGCGAGGTCATCTGCCACTTGGCAGCACAGGCGTGCCGCCCAGGCGTTTCGCGGCTACAATGCGCGCCTTAACCGTGACAGCCTGACTAAAAAAACTATGTCCTTGCCCAAGCATCATCTGGAACTGCTCAGCCCCGCCCGTGACGTGGCGATTGCCCGCGAGGCGATCCTGCACGGCGCCGATGCCGTGTACATCGGAGGCCCGAGCTTCGGCGCGCGCCACAACGCCTGCAACGAGGTGAGCGAAATCGCCGAGCTGGTGGAATTTGCCCGCCGTTATCACGCGCGCATTTTCACCACCATCAACACCATCCTGCACGACAACGAACTGGAGCCGGCGCGCAAGCTGATCCACCAGTTGTACGATGCCGGTGTCGACGCGCTGATCGTCCAGGATCTGGGCGTGATGGAACTGGACATCCCGCCGATCGAGCTGCATGCCAGTACCCAGACCGATATCCGCACCCTCGAGCGGGCGAAATTCCTCGATCAGGCCGGTTTCTCGCAACTGGTACTGGCCCGCGAGCTGAACCTGAAAGAAATCCGCGCCATCGCCGACGAAACCGATGCCGCCATCGAATTCTTCATTCACGGTGCGCTGTGCGTGGCGTTCTCCGGGCAGTGCAACATTTCCCACGCGCAGACCGGGCGCAGCGCCAACCGTGGCGATTGCTCCCAGGCCTGCCGTTTGCCGTACACCCTGAAAGACGAAAAGGGTGGGGTGATCGCCTACGAAAAACACCTGCTGTCGATGAAGGACAACAACCAGAGCGCCAACATCCGCGCGCTGGTCGA
This sequence comes from Pseudomonas sp. 13B_3.2_Bac1, assembly GCF_025466205.1. Lineage (NCBI taxonomy): Bacteria > Pseudomonadati > Pseudomonadota > Gammaproteobacteria > Pseudomonadales > Pseudomonadaceae > Pseudomonas > Pseudomonas sp. 13B_3.2_Bac1. The sequence continues at coordinate 22,947 of NZ_JANLOG010000022.1, read as the reverse complement.
GGCCGGTGTGCGCTCGTTCAAGATCGAAGGTCGCTACAAGGACATGGGCTATGTGAAGAACATCACCGCCTATTACCGCCAGCGCCTCGACGACGTGCTCGAAGATCGCCCGGACCTGGCCCGCGCTTCCAGCGGCCGCACCGCGCACTTCTTCCTGCCTGACCCGGAAAAGACCTTCCACCGTGGCAGCACCGACTACTTCGTCACCGATCGCAAGATCGACATCGGCGCGTTCGACTCGCCGACCTTCACCGGTCTGCCGGTGGGCACCGTCGAGAAAGTCGGCAAGCGTGACATCCAGGTGGTGACTCAGGAGCCGCTGTCCAACGGCGATGGCCTCAACGTGCTGGTCAAGCGTGAAGTCGTGGGTTTCCGCGCCAACATCGCCGAGCCGAAGGGCGAGTTCGAAGAAGACGGCGAGAAGCGCTACCGCTACCGCGTCGAGCCAAACGAGATGCCCGAAGGCCTGTACAAGCTGCGGCCGAATCATCCGCTGAATCGCAACCTCGACCACAACTGGCAACAGGCGCTGCAGAAGACTTCTGCTGAGCGTCGCATTGCTCTGAGCTGGGTCGCACGTCTGCGTGAAGAACAGCTGGAAGTGACCGCGACCAGTGAAGAGGGGATCAGTGCCAGCGTTACCCTGAACGGTCCGTTCGGTGTCGCTAACAAGCCGGAGCAGGCGCTGGAGCAATTGCAGGATCTGCTCGGTCAGCTCGGTACCACGCAGTACCACGCCACCGACATCAAGCTCGATGCACCGCAGGCGTTCTTCATCCCGAACTCGCAGCTCAAGGCCCTGCGCCGCGAAGTGATCGAAGCGCTGACCGCCGCCCGTGTCGCGGCGCATCCGCGTGGCAGCCGCAAGGCTGAAACCACGCCGCCGCCGGTGTACCCGGAGTCGCACCTGTCGTTCCTGGCCAACGTCTACAACCAGAAGGCGCGCGACTTCTATCACCGTCACGGCGTGAAGCTGATCGATGCGGCCTACGAGGCGCACGAAGAGGCTGGTGAAGTGCCGGTGATGATCACCAAACACTGCCTGCGTTTCTCGTTCAACCTGTGCCCGAAACAGGCCAAAGGCGTGACCGGCGTGCGCACCAAAGTCGCGCCGATGCAGCTGATTCACGGCGACGAAGTGCTGACCCTGAAGTTCGACTGCAAGCCGTGCGAGATGCACATCATCGGCAAGATGAAAGGCCACATCCTCAACATGCCGCAACCGGGCAGCGTGGTCGGCCACATCAGCCCGGAAGACCTGCTGAAAACCATCCCGCGCGCGCCACACTGAGTGACGGGCGGGCGTGGCGCTACGGTGTCACGCCTGCTCCGGCTCTCGCTCCGCCAGCTCCTCAAGCAGGTCGGCTGACGGTACAAAGAACAACCCCCCGGTGACTGCGGTGCTGAAGTCGAGCAAACGGTCGTAGTTGCCGACGGGTTTGCCGACAAACATGTTCTCCAGCATCTGCTCGATCGGTTCCGGCGAACGCGCGTAACCGATGAAATAGGTGCCGAACTCGCCAGCCCCCGGACGACCGAACGGCATGTTGTCGCGCAGGATTTTCTGCTCCTGGCCGTCCTTGGTGATGGTGGTCAGGGCGCTGTGGGAATTGCTCGGTTTCACCTCTTCACCCAATTCGATGTCGGCCAGTTTGGTCCGGCCGATCACCTTCTCCTGAGCTTCGACGCTCAAGGCATTCCAAGCGTCCATCTTGTGCAGGTACTTCTGCACCAGCACATAACTGCCGGATTCGAACGCCGGGTCTTCGTTGCCGATCAGGGTGAAGTGGTCTGCCTTGCGGCCCACCGGGTTCTCGGTGCCATCGACAAAACCGATGATGCTGCGCATGTCGAAGTAGCGGAAACCCTGCACCTCATCCACTACCGTGATCGCGCCATTGAGTGCGCTGCACAACTGGGTTGCCAGTTCGAAACACAGGTCCATCTGATCGGCACGGATGTGCAGCAGGATGTCGCCCGGGGTCGCCACAGCACGGCGGCCCTCGACGCCGAATTCGCGGAATGGATGCAGCGAAGCCGGGCGCGGACTACCGAACAGGGCGTCCCAGGCGTTGGCGCTGAACCCACAGACACACGACAGGTTACCGCTGGGCACGCGTTTGCCAACCGAACGGGTGAGGGCGGCGATGTCGCCGCACCAGCCGCGCACCTGGCTGGCGGCGTCGCTCCCGGGCAGCAGCGTGGCGACGATGAAGATCGCGCTGCTGGTGATCGGGTTGCAGATTGCTTGCGGCTCGGGTGTCTGGGTATCCATTGATGAGGTCATAGTCGGTTCCATATGCGCTGGGCCAAGGTCGGCGCTCAGTATGAAACCAAAAACGTTTCATCGATATCTCAGAAGCGACCGAGTCGATAGGCATCCAGTGCCGGCAAGCCGGAGTTCGCTGAGGGTGATACCAGATGCGCGACCATCTCCGCCGTCACCGCCGCTTGAGTCAGCCCCAGATGCTGATGACCGAACGCCAGTAGCACCTTGCCGTCGCCGACCTTGTCGATGATCGGCAGCGAGTCCGGCAGCGACGGGCGAAAGCCCATCCACGGCGTCGTGTCTTCAGCGTTCAAATCATGGCGGAACAAACCCTTGCTCAAACGGTGTAACTGCCAGGCGCGTTCCATAAACGGCGGGCGCTCCAGACCGGCGAACTCTACGGTGCCGGCCAGGCGCAGGCCGCCGGTCATCGGCGTCATGATGAACTTGCGCTCCAGCGAGGTAACGGCGAACGGCAGGCGCTCGTGCTCATGGGGCAGCATCAGGTGATAGCCGCGCTCGGTGTCCAGCGGCACGCGTTTACCGGTCAGCGCGGCGGTAAGTTTCGCTGAGTGCGCGCCGCAGGCAATCAGCACTTGTCGCGTGATAAAACTGCCCTGATCGGTGCGCAGCGACACGCCATGCTCCTGCAACTGGCCGTCCTGCACCTCTTGTTGAAGGAACTGCACGCCGGCTGCTTTCGCCGCGCTTACCAGTTCACACACCACCCGGTAAGGGTCGAGAAAGTGCCCGGTGCGCGGGTAGAACAACCCGCCCTGAATCTGTTCGCTGAGCTGCGGCGCGCTTTCTCGCACGGCGCTGGCCGACCAGAAATCCACCGGCACCTGTTGCTGACGCATGCGCGCCTGCAAGGCTTCGACGGCTTGTCGCGATTCGGCGCGCTCGAATACCAGCAGCGAGCCGTCCTCCTTGAGCAGGTCGGGGCGGGCGATGCTCTGCAGCAGTCGCTTCCAGGCATCGAGGCTGCTTTCGTTGAGCGCGCGCAAACCGGCCACGGTGCGCTGAAACGGCGCCGGGCGCAGGTTCAGCAGCAATCGGCTGAACCACGGCACGGCGCGCGGCATGTACTTCCAGTCCAGGCGCAGCGGCCCCATCGGGTCCATCAGCATCGCTGGCAGACGCTTGAGGATCGACGCATCGGCAATCGGAAACACCTGCTCGGTGGCCAGATGCCCGGCGTTGCCAAACGAGGCGCCATGACCGGGCGGCTGCTTGTCGATGACCACCACCCGCTGACCCTGACGCGCCAGTTGCAGGGCGCAGGCGACACCGATGATGCCGGCGCCGATCACCGCGATATCGGCGTTGTCCGCTGTGAGGTTGTCGGGCATGGTCAGGCTTCCCTCTGACCGTCGAGCAAGCGCCGCAATTGCAGCGGATTCGCTTGTTTCAGCGGCGGCGGCAACAGGCTGTCGGGGACGTCCTGATAACACACCGGCCGCAGGAAACGCAGAATCGCCGCCGTACCGACCGAGGTGCTGCGCGAGTCCGAGGTAGCCGGAAACGGCCCGCCATGCACCATCGCATCACATACCTCGACCCCGGTCGGCCAGCCGTTGACCAGCAGACGTCCGGCCTTGCGCTCCAGGGTCGGCAACAAGGCCCGGGCGCGATCCAGATCGGCGTCATCCAGGTGCAGGGTGGCGGTCAGTTGGCCTTCGAGGTGTTCGCAGACCTGACGGATTTCATCGTCGTTGGCGCACTGGACGATCAACGACGCCGAGCCGAAGATTTCACCTTGCAGACGCACGTCAGTGAGGAAGTCTTGCGCCGGAGTGACGAACAATTTCGCCTGACATTGGTTTGGCCCTTCAGCCGCGAGGCCGCTTGCCACGCGTTGCGCTTGCGGATGTTCGGCCAGCGCGCCGACGCCAGTTTCATAGGCGCGGAAGATTCCCGGCGTGAGCATGGTCTGCGCGGGACTGCGCTGGATCAGCTCGGCGGCCGCTGCGATGAAAGCGTCCAGTGCCGTTCCCTGGCGAGCGATGACCAGCCCGGGATTGGTGCAGAACTGCCCGGCGCCCTGAGTCAGCGAGGCGACAAAACCCTGCGCCAACGCCTCACTGCGAGCGGCAAGCGCTGCGGGAAACAGCAACACCGGATTGATCGAACTCATTTCCGCGTACACCGGAATCGGCTCGGGCCGTGCCTGCGCCGCTTGGCTCAGGGCGAGACCGCCACTGCGCGAGCCGGTGAAGCCCACCGCCTTGATGCGCGGATCGCTGACCAGGGCGATGCCGACCTCATTGCCCGAACCGAACAGCAGCGAAAACACACCGTCGGGCAAACCCGATTTTTTCACTGCACGCGTCAGCGCCTGGCCGACCAGTTCACTGGTGCCGGGATGCGCGCTGTGCGCCTTGACGATCACCGGGCAACCGGCGGCCAATGCCGAAGCGGTGTCGCCGCCCGCCACCGAGAACGCCAGCGGAAAGTTGCTGGCGCCAAACACAGCCACTGGCCCCAGCGCGATGTGCCGCTGGCGCAAATCAGAACGTGGCAGCGGCTGGCGCTGGGGTTGTGATTGATCGACGCGAACGTCCAGCCACTCGCCAGCACGCACTGTGCGGGCAAAGGTGCGCAGTTGCCCGCAGGTGCGTCCGCGTTCGCCCTGGATACGGGCGCGTGGCAGGCCGGTTTCGGCCACGGCACGGTCAATCAGCGCATCGCCAAGGGCTTCGATCTCATTGGCGATGGTTTCGAGAAATTCGGCGCGAGCGTCGAGGGAGGTCTCGCGATAACGATCAAACGCTTGCCACGCCAGTGTGCAGGCCTGTTCGACATGCTCGCTGCTGCCCCCGGCATAGGCCGGTTCCAGCACCGCGTCAGTGGCGGGATTGATCGCGCGGATCGCTTCACGGCTGCCGGCAATGGCTTGGCCGCCGATCAGCATGTGGCCTGTCAGAGTCATGGCGCTTCCTTGATAAAAGAGGTGAAGCCCCGGCATCACACCGGGGCAGGGACTGCGGTCAGGCGAGGTTCTGTTCGGCGGACCAGTTTTTGTACCACTGGCGGAACAGCGCGTACTGGGTCTCGGCGTAACGGCGCTGGGCATCGCTCAAGGCGTCGGTTTCGTTGAAATGCAGGGCGTATTCGCGGTCGCCGTTGAGCACCATCAGGTGCTTGTAATACAGCACCAGGTCGCAGCCCTCATCGAACGACGACAGCACTGCCAGCGCCGCTTCCAGTTCGCGCGCCAGACGTCGGGCCTTGGCATCGCCCTTGGCCGCTTGCTTGCTCAGCGCCACCAGTTGCAGCACTTCGCGGGGCAGGGCGTTGCCGATACCGGTGATCGCGCCGGTGGCGTTGCAGTTGACGAAACCGTGCACCACTTGCGTATCGACGCCGACCATCAGGGTCACGGCATCGTCCTGCGAGGTGATGTTCTCGGCGGCGTAGCGCAAATCGGCGCCACCGCCGAACTCCTTGAAGCCGATCAGGTTCGGGTGTTCACGGCGCAGTTCGAAGAACAGCTCGGCGCGGGTGGCGAAGCCGTAGTAAGGGCTGTTGTAGATCACTGCCGGCAGGTTCGGCGCGGCGTTGAGGATCGCGGCGAAGTGAGCTTTTTGCGCGGTGGCCGAGGCACCACGGGACAAGACGCGTGGAATCACCATCAGGCCATGGGCGCCGACTTTCGCCGCATGTGCAGCGTGGGACACCGCTTCACGGCTGTTGACCGCGCCAGTGCCGACGATGGTCGGAACCCCGGCGGCCACCAGACGCGCTACGCCTTCCTGACGCTCGGCCTCGGTCAGCAGCGGCCAGTCGCCCATCGAGCCGCAGTAAACCACCGCGCTCATGCCGATATCGATCAGCTCGCGACCCTTGGCCACCAGTGCGTCGAAGTCAGGTTTGCGCGCGGCGGTGCACGGAGTCATCAGCGCGGGAATGCAGCCAGTGAAGATGTTATCGCTCATTGTTGTAGCTCCTCGGGACATTCATTCAAGTCGAAAAAAAACGGGGCAGGTCAGATGCCCCAGGCGAAAGGGTCCTGCTCGTCGATCAGCAGAGTGGCGTCGGCGGTCATGTAGGCGCGGCCGGTAATGAACGGGCGCACGCGCTCGCCATGCCATTCGAAGCAGCCTTCGAACTGGCTGCCGGTGATGCTGGCCTGGGTCCAGACCTGGCCTTCAGCGAGTTTGCCGTCAGCGGCGAGGCAAGCGAGTTTGGCGCTGGTGCCGGTGCCGCAGGGCGAGCGGTCGTAGGCCTTGCCCGGGCACATGACGAAGTTGCGGCTGTCAGCCTTGGCGTCGTCGGCAAACAGCTCGACGTGGTCGATCAGCGCGCCGTCCTCACCGTGAATGCCTTGGGCTTCCAGGGCCTTGAGCATCGCCCAGGTGTAATCGGTGAGGGCTTCGACGTTGCTCATCTGCAGGTCCTGGCCGTGCTCGGAGACGAGGAAAAACCAGTTGCCGCCCCAGGCGATATCGCCGACCACGCGACCGTAACCGGGCACGTCCACCGGCACCTGTTTGCGGTAGCGCCAGGCCGGCACGTTGCCCAGGGTTACCGCGCCGTCCTCGTGCAGAGTGGCGTTGACCGGGCCGACCGGGGTGTCGATCTTGTGCACGCCCGGTTCGATGCGGCCCAGGTAATGCAGCGAGTTGACCAGACCGATGGTGCCGTGGCCGCACATGCCGAGGTAGCCGGCGTTGTTGAAGAAGATCACCCCGCAAGTGGCATCCGGCGAGACCGGCGCGCAGTACAGCGCGCCGACCAGTACGTCGTTGCCACGCGGTTCCAGCAGGCAGGCGCGGCGCCATTGATCGTGGTTTTCGCGCAGGGCGTCGCGCTGCTCGGCGATGCTGTTGCCGGGCAGCTCGGGGAAGCCTTTCATTACCAGGCGCGTGGGTTCGCCGCCGGTATGGGAATCGATGATGTGCAGTCGTTTCATGAACGCGTCCCTTCAATCAAAGTCAGGCGTGAGCAGGGCGCTGGCCCTGTGCCGAATGGGTGGAGGATTCAGCGGCTTCGCTTTCGTCGTCTTCGGTTTCCAGACGAATCAGGTGTGCCGGTACGCCGGTGGCCGCGCCCCAGTAATAGATACCCAGTGCGCAGACCGCGACGATCACGGTGTCGAACGGATGGCTGAGTACGCCGATACCGCCGAAGCTGCCGAGTTTGGAGAGGACGATGGTCACCGCGTAGAAGCCGATCAGCCACGCCGACGAGCGAACTTGCTGGCCGAGGTTCAAGTGCGCGGTCGGCACCATGCGCCCGCACAACAGGTAGATGACAAACATCAGGATTTGCAGACCGAGCAACCACGAAACGGTGCCCCAGCCCGACCAGTAGACGATCAGCGCGGCGATGATGAACGACAGCGGCCCGAGCACACTCATGCCCTTGACCCGGAACGGACGCGGCATGTCCGGCGCATTGCGACGCAGTGCGGCCACCGTCACCGGAGCCACTGCGTAGCTCAACACCAGCGCGGCGGAGACTACGTTGATCAGCGCTTCCCACGACGGGAACGGCAGGGTCCAGAACACCGACAGGCCAAAGGTCAGCCACAGCGCCGGGCGCGGAATGCCGGATTTTTCATCAATGCGGGTGAAGATCTTGAAAAAGGTCCCGGTCTGCGCCCAGCCGTAGATCACCCGTGGCGTGGCGTTCATGTAGATGTTGCCGCAGCCGCTGGGCGAGATCACCGCATCGGCCACCACCAGATACGCCAGCCAGCCGACGCCCAGTGCCAGGGCGATGTCGCGATACGGCAGGGCCAGTTCCTTGGCGACGCCGGCCCAGCCATTGGCGAGCATTTCGGTCGGAATGCCACCGAGGAAAGCGGTTTGCAGCAACACGTAAATCGCGGTGGACAGCAGCACCGAAAGGATCAGCGCAATTGGGATCGTGCGTTGCGGGTTCTTCACTTCGCTGGCCACGGAAATGATCGGCGTCAGGCCCAGATAAGCGAAGATCACCCCGCCGGCCGACACCGCCATTTCAATGCCGGACAGGCCAAACGGCGCAAAGCCATGCACTTCGAAATTGGCCGGTTTGAAGAAGGTGAACAGCACGCCGATCACCAGCAGCGGCACGATGAACTTGAACACGCTGACCAGATTGTTGGCCATGGCGAAGGTCTTCACGCTGCGGTAATTGAGCAGGAAAAACAGGCACAACAGCCCGAACTGCACGAACCAGCCAAGCACGGTCGGGTCGCTGGAGCCGACCTTGGTCAACTCGGGAAACCACGCTGCCGCATATTGCCGCGAGGCAACCACTTCGATCGCCACCAGACTGGAAAACGCGATCAGCGTGATGAAGCCCATCAGGTAGCCGAGCAGCGGGCCGTGGGAGTAAACCGGGTAGCGCACCACACCGCCGGCACGGGGCAGCGCGGCGCCCAGTTCGCAGTAGACGATGCCCAGCAGCAACACGGCGAAACCGCCGAGCAACCAGGAAAAGATCCCTGCCGGGCCGGCGATGGCCGACACGTGACTGGCCGCGAACAACCAGCCCGAACCGAAGATCGCCCCCAGTCCGATGAACGTGAGGTCTATCAGTGAAAGTTGTTTCTTGAACTTGCCTTGGCCTGTCATAGCGTCGCCTTCTTGTTGGTTGTTGGAGGGGCGTGCAGTGGCGCTACAGTGAACTCATCAGGCGATGCGCGATTGATGTTTTTTGCCGGTGACGATGACGAAATCAGCACAATGGCCAACGGCAAAGGCCCGGCTCGACAGGCTGTCGGCCATCGGGCAATCTGCGCGCAAGCCAATGCGCACCGTGGGGAGTGACAGTCATGACGCAGAACGCGTTTGCGATCCTGAGCCAGCAGAACGAGGCGAGCCGACCGCAGAGCCTCGACGATCTGCTCGCCAGCATGGCGCTGCTGTTGCCCATGCTCGACGTGATTCCCAACGCGGCGATCTTCATCAAGGACCTGCAGGCGCGCTATGTCATGGCCAACCAGACGCTGGTGCAGCGCTGCGGTTTGAAAGACCTGCGACCGTTACTGGGCAAGACCAGCGCCGAGGTGTTTCCGGCGCAATTGGGGCCGGGCTATACCGAGCAGGATCGGCGCGTGCTGGAAGAAGGGTTTGTGTTGGAGGATCAGCTGGAGCTGCATCTGTACGGCAGCCGCGAACCGGGTTGGTGCCTGACGCACAAGCGGCCGCTGTACGACCGGGATAATCGGATCATTGGCCTGGCGGGAATTTCCGTCGACCTGCAAACCGCCAGCGAAACCCATCCGGCGTATCAGCGACTGGCGGCGGTGGATGAATACATTCGGGCGAATTTCAATCGCCGGGTCAGCCTCGGCGAACTGACGCGCATCGCCGGGATTTCAGTGGCGCAACTGGAGCGCTACTGCAAGCGCGTGTTCCACCTGACGCCGCGGCAGATGATCCAGAAAGTGCGCCTTGAGCATGCGCATCGGCTGTTGCACGGCGAGTTGCCGATCACCGAAGTGGCGCTGCAGTGCGGCTACACCGACCACAGCGCGTTCACCCGACAGTTCAAGGCGTCGACCGGATTTACCCCGCGCCAGTATCGGTTGGCGACGGCGCAGTGAGGTTTGCCCGTCAGGCCTTGACCCAGCGCTGTCGGCTCCAGGCGCTCAGCGAATCCACGCCCAGCACCAGAATCAGCATCGCCACAATCACCGTACTCGCCTGCGCTTCCTGAAACAGGCTGAGGCTGACATACAGCATCTGCCCCAAACCACCGGCACCGACAAACCCCAGCACACTGGCCATGCGAATATTGTTTTCCCAGCGATACAGGCAATACGCGAGCAATTGCGGGGCGAGGTTGGGCAGGGTGCCGTAGCAGAACGCGAGCACTGGATTGCCGCCCTGCAAGCGGATCGCTTCGGCCGGTTCCGGCGGGGTGTTTTCCAACGCTTCGGCGAACAGCCGGCCGAGTACGCCGGTGGTGTGCAGGGCCAGCGCGAGGGTGCCGGCGTTCGGGCCGAGGCCGGCGGCGAGCACCATCAGCGCCGCCCACACCAGTTCCGGAATCGCCCGCAGACCGTTGAGCAGCAGGCGCGAAGCGCTTTGCAGCGGCCAGCCGAAACGCCCGGCCGCGGGCAGCGCGAGGATAATGCCGAACACCGCCGCGAGCAGGGTGCCGAGGGCCGACATGGCGAGGGTTTCCAGCGAGCCCTTGAGGATCGCCTGTAAATGCGTGGCGCTAAGGTCCGGGCTGAGAAAACGCTGCGCGTAGGCACCCATCTGCTTGAGGCTGGTGGCGCTGCCGAGTTCACCGAGATCGAGTTCGAGGTAACCGAACGAGGCGATAACCGCGACGCCAATGCCGACGATCAGCAACAGATTGATCAGGCGATTCATGTCAGCCTCCAGCGCAGCAGGCGGCTGAGTTGGTCGGCACCGAGCACCAGAATCAGGAACGTCAGCAACATGCTCGCCACTTCACCGCTGGCGAACATGCGCAGTGACAGGTCGATCTGTTGGCCGAGGCCTCCGGCGCCGACAAACCCCATCACCACCGACGCACGAATCGCGCACTCCCAGCGATACACCGTGTACGACAGCAGCTCGGCCGCGACATTCGGCAGAATCCCGTAGGCGAACGCCGCGAGTCGTCCGCTGCCGGCCTGCATCAAGGCGTGCGCCGGGCGTTGGTCGGTGGATTCGAAAATTTCCGCGTAGACCTTGCCGAGCATGCCGCTGTAGGTGATGGCGATCGCCAGCACACCGGCTGCCGGGCCGAGGCCCACGGCACGCACAAACAGTAGCGCCCAGACGATCTCCGGCACGCTGCGCAAGAAGATCAGCAACCCGCGCACCGGCCAGCGCAACAAGCGCCCGACCCGACTGGGAATGCCGCTCCGGGACGCCGCAGACAATGACAGCGCGCGGCTGGCAATCAGGCTCGCCGGCACCGCCAGCAGCAGCGCCAACGCCATACCGGCGGTGGCGATGGCCAGGGTTTGCAGGGTGGCTTTGAACAGCAACTGAAGAAAATCGTGGTCATGCGCCGGTGGCCAGAATCCGGAGATGAAACGGCCCATTTCGGTCTGGCTGTCGCTGTGCAGCAACACCCCCAGATCCAGTTCGCTGAGCTGGATGCCCGGCCACAGCAAGGCCAGCGCCAGCAGAGTCAGCAACAATCGCGGCGCGGCGGCCGGGTCGCGTGAATCAGCCCTCAGCATCGCGGGATCTGCACAATCAGCGGCGCACTGGGCGTCGTCGGGCTTTGCAATTGCTCGTTGGCGTACAGCGTGTCGAGCATTTCGCGGCTGACCTGTCCGGCTGGGCTGTCAAACAGGATCTGGCCGTCGCGCAGGCCGATGACCCGCGGGAAATGCGCCAGCGCCAGTTCCACCGCGTGCAGGCTCGCCACCAGTGTGACGTTGTGCGCCCGCGCGTGCTGCGCGAGGATCGACAGGGTGTGCCCGGCGAGCACCGGGTCCATCGCCGACACCGGTTCGTCCGCCAGCAGAACCTCCGGCGCCTGATACAGCACCCGGGCAATGCCCACGCGCTGCAATTGGCCGCCGGACAATTGCTGGCAGTAAGCGAAGAGTTTGTCGCCCAGATCCAGGCGGGCGAGGGCGGCACGGGCGCCGGGAATGTCCGTGGGATGCAGCAGATTCAGCAGGCTTTTGCCCAGACTCCACTGCCCGAGTTTGCCGGCCAGCACCGCCGTCACCACCCGTTGGCGCGGCGGCAGCGGCGGTGCTTGGTGAACCAGGCCGATGCGCGCACGCAGGCGTTGCCGTTGATGGGCGGATAGGTGCCAGGGACGCTCGCCCAGCACCTCGATTTCACCGCTGCTGGGGCGCAACGCAGTGGCCAACAGATTCAACAGACTCGACTTGCCGGCCCCGGAAGGGCCGATGATCGCTACCTGTTCACCCACGCCAATCTGCAGGTCAACGCCGCGTAACGCGTCGACCCCGTTGGCGTGGTGCAGGCTGGCGTGTTTGAGGCTCAGGGTCATTTCAGCAGGTCGGCAGCGCGAGCGGCTTCCTCGATGCCCTTGTAGTTCTCGGGTTTGGTGTCGATGAAGCGGCTGGCCGCCTGCAGATCAAGAATCTTCTTCTGCTCAGGGTTGGCCGGATCGAGGTCGAGGAAGGCTTTCTTGATCTTCGCCGCCAGCGCCGGGTCGAGGGTGCCGCGCACGGTCCAGTTGTAATCGAAGTAGGCCGGGGTGGTGGCGAACACGTGGACTTTGCTGGTGTCGACCTTGCCGGCATCCACCAGTTTCTGCCAGACGCTGGCATTCAGCACACCGGCATCGACTTTACCGGCCTGGACCCAGGCCACGGTGGCGTCATGCGCGCCGGAGTAGGCGACGCGGCTGAAATAGGCTTCAGGCTTGATGTTGTCGTTCTTCAGCATGAAATAACGCGGCATCAGGCTGCCCGACGTCGACGACACCGAGCCGAAGGCAAAGGTCTTGCCCTTGAGGTCGGCCAGACTCTTCACGTTCGGGTCGGCGGTGATGAACTTGCTGGTGAACTGCGCATCCTGCTCACGCTGCACCAGCGGGATAACCGGGGTGGTGGCGTCGGTCTTCAGGCGCGCCTGAACAAAAGTGAAACCGCCCAGCCAGGCCATGTCGAGGCGATCGGTCGCCAGCGCTTCAACCACCGCCGGATAGTCGGCCACGGGAACGAACTGCACTTTCATGCCCAACTGCTGCTCCAGATACGCGCCCAGCGGCTCGAACTTGCGCAGCAATTCGGTCGGGGCTTCATCGGGAATCGCGCTGACCCGCAACACATCGGCGGCATGCGCCACCAGAGCAGAAAAAGACAGGGCCAGACCAGCAGTCAGTGCCAGGGTTCGTTTGAGCATGGAAATCTCCGTTTCATGAGCGTCGCATTCTAAGTGCCAGGGCGCGAGGTGTCGCGCTCGGGCGCTCAATCAGGTTAGACGAAACGGCGAGGTTATACGCAGCCGGGCAGTCAAAGGCCAGCGCGGGTGCCCGGGGATGTTTTGCTCCACGTTTCATGCCGGCGGATGGGGCTGAGATGAAACAACTGATTCAGGATCGCTCGGTGCCGCTTTGGCGGTCGCTGATGCGCTGTCGGGTGTCTTGGTCGATCAGCTCGCGCAGGGTGGCGAAAACCGGGTCGGCGCTGGTGTATTTCTTGCCGTAGCCCAGATTGAAACCGTAATCAAAATCCGCCGGGTTCAAACCTTGATTGTGCTGCAACAAGGTCTCCAGCTTATCCAGTGCCTTGACCGCTTTGGCTTCGGCGGACTGCGCATTTTCGTAGTCGTCCCACAGCGCCAGAATCTCGTTGCGCAGTGCTTCATCGAGCGAATGGGTCAGCAGCAGAAGGTCGTTGCGCTCCTGTTCACCCTTGTCGGGGAACGCGGCCTGATTGACCGCAGGAATATCGCCATTGATGGCTTCGCCCAAATCGTGAATCACGCACATCTTCAGGACTTTGAGCAGGTCGAGGCCGGCCAGTTGATCGGCGAAGACAATCGCCATCAGGCACAGGCGCCAGCTGTGTTCGGCGGTGCTTTCGGTGCGGCCGCTGGAGGTGTGCGCGCTGCGCAGGACGTCCTTGAGTTTTTCTGCTTCGCGCAGAAATTCGAGGCGGCCCTTGATGATTTCGAGGTTCATGTGTCTGCCTGGCTGAATACGCCGAAAAGCTCAGCCTAGAACTGAAGACACTTGGCGTCCACGCATAAAATATGCGTTCAGAGGGTTTCCACCAGACGCGCGGCGCTACCGTCAGACAGCGCAATGCGCGTCCAGCGGCACAGGCTGGGACGAATCGGCACGAGGTCGGAGGCATTGCTGCCGGTGCTGAATTCCACGGCCGGCGGCGCCTGAATCTCGTGCCAGCCATTGCTCGTCAGGGCCGACTCTCTAAGCACAATTTCCGGCGTTGCGAAGCGCCACAGCGACTGTCCCAGCAACGTACTCAAGGGCTGGGTGAACTCGGCAGCACGCGCAGGAGAGCAGGCCAGCAAACGGTGGGTGAGGTCGCAGATCAGGTGCATCGGCCGCTGACTTTCCCCGACCAGACGCGCCAATACCTGATCGGCGGCGCTGTCCAGGCGCGCAGCCAGCAAGCGCTCCAGCTGTTGCTGCGCGACAGGCTCCAGCGCCTGCACACCGCTTTCCCAGCGAGAAATGGTCGACTGGGTGACGTTGAACAACTGCGCCGCATGCGTCTGTTTGACGCGATGCAGCAGGCGCCAGCGTCGCAAGGCGATACCGGGCAGGGCGGGCTTCAATAACAGGTCTGACATGGCGGTTGTGGAAAATGGGTAGGCGGGTCGGACAGTCTGAAGACTGCCGACCCCCGGTGCAAATCCGCCAGACGATCAGGCCGTTTCGCGCAGCCTGGCGATTACCTTGATCTCGAACTGAAACCCGGCCAGCCAGGTCACGCCGACCGCAGTGATCGTCGGATACGGCGCGCTGCCCCAGAACTCCGGCACCACTTCCCAGATGGTTTCGAAGGTCGATTGTGGATCGACCATAAACACCGTGACGTCGACCGCGTCGGCGAAGCTGCAACCGGCGGCGTCGAGAATCGCATTGAGGTTGTTGAAGGCCAGGCGCACCTGGTCCTGCAGATCCGGCTCGGGCGAACCATCTTCACGGCTACCGACTTGTCCCGAGACGAACAGGAAACCGTTGGAACGAATCGCCGGCGAATAGCGATGACGCTCGTAAAGCGCATGGCGGGCTGGCGGAAAAACGACGTCGCGCTGGGTCATGGGTGTCTCCATCATTGTTTGGTCATTGACGATGGAGTGACTTTAGGGACTTGCGCAGCCGCGATAAACGCGCAACCTTGGCGTTCACTGTTTGCAAAATCCAAACAATCCGAGGGCGCAAAGTGGACCGTTTCGATGCAATGCAGGCGTTCGCCCGGGTGGTCGAGGCGGGCAGCTTCACCAAGGCTGCCGAGACCTTGCACATGAGCAAGACCACCGTGACGCAACTGGTGCAGCAACTGGAGGCACGGCTGCGGGTCAAGTTGCTCAACCGCACCACACGCAAGGTCAACGTCACTGCTGATGGCGCGATTTACTACGAGCGAGTGATCAAGTTATTGGCCGATATGGACGACGCTGAAACCAGTCTGTCCGGCGCCTCGGCGTTACCCCGAGGGCGCTTACGCGTCGATGTGCCAAGTCCGCTGGCGAGGCTGATCCTGATGCCGGCGTTGCCTGAGTTTCACGCGCGTTACCCGGATATTCAGATCGACATGGGCGTCAGCGACCGCATCGTCGACATCATCGATGAGAACGTCGATTGCGTGGTGCGCGGCGGCGAATTGCTCGATCAGTCACTGATGGCGCGGCGGGTCGCCGATCTTCAGCTCGGGGTATTTGCCGCGCCGAGTTATCTGGCCCGCGCCGGCACGCCGCTGCATCCACGGGAGCTGGAAGACTCGCATCATCGGGTGGTCGGCTTTCTCTGGGCGCGCACCGGCAAACCGGTGCCATACGCCTTGCACCGTGACAGCGAACACCTGCAGATCAAGGGGCGTCACGTGCTGGCGGTCGATGACGGCAATGCCTACCTTGCGGCAGGTCTGGCCGGCATGGGCGTGCTGTGGTTACCCAGGTATATGTCGGACGCACATCAGGCCCGGGGTGAGTTGGTGCCGCTGTTCGAGGACTGGCAACTCGAACCGATGCCGCTTTATGTGGCATATCCGCCGAACCGGCATGTCAGCCTGAAACTGCGGGTGTTCATCGACTGGATCATCGAGCTGATGGCGCAGCATGCACCGGTCATCGAGCGCCGAGTTTTTTGATCAGCCACTCGCTGAAGCATCGCGCCATCGGGTCATTCTCGCTGTCGCGATGGGTCAGCAGTGCCCAGTTCGGGCCACGAATGGTTTGCTCCACCAAGGGTTGCAGCAGCCCGTTTTCCTGCGCCTGACGGCTGAGCAACTGACTGACCAGCGCAATCCCCAACCCCGCCGCAGCGGCATCGAGCAACAAGCCCGGATCGGAAAAATTCAACCCCTGATCCTGCTGCCCGACATCGACGCCGGTCTCCACCGCCCAGTGGCTCCAGTCCATTTCACGCTCACCGTGCAGGGTGGTGCGCTGCGCGGCAGGTTGCGCCAACACGCTGGGATGACACGCCGGAAACAGGCGGTCGGCATGCAGCACCTTGAAGCTGCATTCAGCCTGGGAGCTGATGTCGTCGCGCACCGCCAGATCGATGGTTTGCGTGGCCATGTCCGGCACTTCATCGGTGCTGAAAATCCACAGATCGACCTGCGGATGCTGGCGCCGAAAATCCGCCAGACGCGGCAGCAGCCAGTGCCGGGCAAACGCTGGCGTGGTGTTGAGCACCAGTTGGTTGGGCTTCTGATATTGCCCCAGACGCCGGATGCCGACCGCCAGTTGCTGGAGCATCGCCTGGGTGGTGCTGAGCAGATCGTGGCCGGCGTCGGTCAGTGCGACGCTGCGACCGTTGCGAAAGAACAGTGGCTGTTCGAGGTACGCCTCGAGGCTGCGGATCTGCTGGCTGATCGCCGATTGAGTGAGGCTCAACTCATCGGCCGCCTTGTGAAAACTACCAAGGCGCGCAGCTGCTTCGAAACCGCGCAGCGAGCTGAGCGGCGGCCAGTGCTTGAGCATATCGATAAGTTCCTCTAATCAGTTGTGCGCTAAATCCATCGTTTGTTGGCGCGGTTTCAGCTCAGTAGCATTCATCTCAAGCCAAATCACGGCAATTTCCATTGAACACAATGGCTTAATCGAGAGGTGCTTGTCATGCCGCGCAACGAGAATAACAACAACGCTTGGATGATGCCTGCCGAATGGGTGACGCATGCCGCGACGTGGATGGTCTGGCCGCATAACCAGGCGCTGTGGGAATCGGGATGGCGCGTGACCTTGCCGCTGGTGCAAGAGGATTTCGCCCGGGTCGCCAACGCCATCGCACGCTTCGAACCGGTGAAAATGGTCGTTGATCCGTCGGCGCTAGCGAGCGCCAAAGCCCTGTGCGGGCCGAACATCGAGCTGATCCCGCTGGCGGTCAACGACAGTTGGTGCCGCGACTCTGGCCCGAGCTTCGTCTGCCACCCGCAACAAGGGCTGGCCGGTGTCAGCTGGCGCTTCAATGCCTGGGGCGGCAAGTCGGCGCATGAGCTGGACGAAAGCCTCGCGCGGCGCGCACTCAATCATCTGGGGCTGGAATGCTTCGGCACGCCGCTGAGCAACGAGGGCGGGGCGATTCATGTCGACGGCGAGGGCACGCTGATCACCACCGAATCGGTGCTGCTCAACCCCAATCGCAACCCGGGGATCGGCAAGGTCGAGATGGAAGAAATCTTCCGCCGTCTATTGGGCGTGAAGAAAACCATCTGGTTGCCGGGCGATCCGGATTACGTCACCGGCGACATGACCGACGGCCACGTCGATGGTGTCTGCGCCTTCGCCCGTCCCGGCGTGTTGCTGGTGGATGCGACGCATGATCAGAGTTCGGTGTACGCCGAAGTGGTGCGGGAAAATCGCCGCGCATTGGAGTTGGCGACCGACGCCCAAGGGCGCAAGTTCGAGCTGATCGAACTGTTCGAAGCCAGCGAAGCGGTGGACAGCGAAGCCGAAGTGTTCTGCGCCTCGTACACCAATTTCTACATCGCCAACGGCGCGATCATCATGCCGGCCTACGGCATCGAGGCCGACGAGGTGGCGGCCAAAGTGCTGGCGCAGGCGTTCCCCGGACGCGAAGTGGTGCCGGTGCGCATCAATCATCTGGCCCATGGCGGCGGCGGGGTGCATTGCATCACCCAGCAGCAGCCCGCCTGGCCGGTGGAGGGTTGAGCGATGAGCCATCTGACCATCGCCACCACCCAGATGCCGTGCACCTGGGACCTGCCGCGCAACCTCGATCAGGCCGAGCAACTGGTGCGTGAGGCGGCCGCGCAGGGCGCGCAGGTGATCCTGTTGCAGGAGCTGTTCGCCACGCCGTATTTCTGCATCGAACAGAGCCACAAGCATCTGGCGCTGGCCGAGGAATACCGCGACAGCCGCGTGCTGCAGCGTTTCGCCGCACTGGCAAAAGAGCTGGGCGTGGTGTTGCCGCTGAGCTGGTTCGAGAGGGCCGGCAACGCCTTCTTCAATTCGTTGAGCGTGGCCGATGCCGACGGGCGTCTGTCGGGGGTGTATCGCAAGACCCACATCCCCAACGCCATCGGTTATCAGGAGAAGGAATATTTCAGCCCCGGCGACAGCGGTTTCCGCGTTTGGGACACCGCGTTCGGTCGCCTCGGCGTGGGTATCTGCTGGGATCAGTGGTTCCCCGAGACCGCACGCTGTCTGGCATTGATGGGTGCTGAAGTGTTGCTGTTCCCCACGGCCATTGGCTCCGAGCCGGGATGCACGGCGCTGGATTCCCGCGATCACTGGCAGATGACCATGCGCGGTCATGCTGCCGCCAACCTGCTGCCGGTGGTAGCCGCCAACCGGGTCGGGCGAGAAGTGGCAACCACTGATTCGTCGCTGCAAATGAGCTTTTACGGCTCGTCGTTTATCAGCGATCACAAAGGCCGATTGCTCGCCGAAGCCGATCGCGACAGTAGCGGCGTGCTGGTGCACCGCCTCGATCTCGACGCGATGCGCGAAGAGCGCCTGAGCTGGGGCATCTACCGCGACCGCCGGCCGGACATGTACGGCGCGCTGCTCAGTCAGGACGGCCGCCACCTCCATGCACGCTGGAACACTCAAGGGGTTTGAACATGGCTACGCACCACAAAAGACTGCTGGGCGCGCTGGGTCTGGCGCTGACATGCGTGATCCCGTCGCTGCGCGCCGAGGACAAAACCCTGCGGCTGTACAACTGGGCCGATTATTTTGCCGAAGACACCCTGAGCCGCTTTACCGCGGAAACCGGGATCAAGGTGATTTACGACGTCATGGACGGCAGTGAAACCCTCGAAGCGAAGATGCTCTCTGGTGGCAGCGGCTATGACCTGATCTTCCCCGGCGACACCGTGGCCGAGCGCCTGATGCGGGCCGGCAGCCTGTTGCCGCTGGATCAATCGAAGCTGACGGCGCTGGCCGACATCGAACCCGGTTTGCAGAAATTGCGTAGCCATTACGAACACTCCAGCCAGGCCACCGTGCCCTACACCTGGGGCACCATCGGCCTGACGTACAACGCGGCGCAGATCCAGCAGCGCATGGCCGACGCACCGGTCAACAGCCTGGACATGCTGTTCAAACCGGAGCTGGCGGCGAAGTTCGCCGACTGTGGAATTTCGCTGATTGACTCGCCGGATGAAGCGCTGGCGGTGGTGCTGAATTATCTGGGCCGCGATCCGCGCAGCGCGAAACCGGAGGATCTGGCGGCGGCCAGTGAGGTGCTGATGAAGCTGCGGCCTTACGTGCGCAAGTTCCAGTCGCAACCGGTGACCGATCTGGTCAACGGCAACCTGTGCCTGTCGCTGGGTTACAGCGGTGACATGACCCAGGCCCAGCGCACCTCGGACAGCGCTGGCAAGACCACGAAATTTGAGTACCGCATCCCCCGCGAAGGCACCACGGTGTGGATGGACACGATGGCGATTCCGGTCGATGCGAAACACCCGGAATACGCCTACGCGTTCATCAACTTTGTGATGCGCCCGGAGAACATGGCGGCGATCAGTAACTTCACCGGTTACCCGACTTCCAACGTCAAGGCGCGGGCCAGCGTCGATGCGGCGATGCGCAACAACCCGGACATCTACCTCGATGAGGTGACCTACGCTCGATTGATCCCGGGCAAGGACATTCCTCAGGCCGATATGCGTGCACGGATGCGCACCTGGACCAAATTCAAAACCGCCACTCAGCCATGATTCAACCGCCGGCGCCCGATCGCCGGCCCTTTTCAGGAAAACCAGATATGTCGACGCGTCGAGAGTTCATCAAACAGGTATCAGTCGCCGCAGGTGTCAGCGCTGCGGTCATGGGCCTTGGCCTGACGCCGGGCAAATTGCTGGCGGCCAGCGCGGGGGATTGGTTCATGCCCGACGAGGGCGACAAGCACGAGCGCGCCTTCATCGCTTTCGGCGCACAGGATGCGATCTGGGAAGATTTCACCGCGGATGTGCAGGCTGCGCTGGGCCGCATTGCCCGCACCATTGCCCGTTATGAACCGCTCACGGTGTTTTGTCGCAGCGGCGAACGCAGTCTCGCCGAAGAGTACTGCGGCACCCGCAACGTCACCTACGTGACCGCCGCGCTCGACGACATCTGGATGCGTGACATCGGCGCCAATTTTGTCATCGACGACAGGGGCGGACTCGGTGCCGTGGACTTCAATTTCAACGGTTGGGGCGACAAACAGCGGCACAGCAAGGATGCAAAAATCGCCGCGCGAGTGGCCGCCGACGCACAGGCGACTTACCTGCGCAGCGAGCTGGTGGGCGAGGGCGGCGGCATTGAAGTCGACGGTCACGGCACCGGGATCATGACCGAGAGCAGCTGGATCAACAGCAACCGCAATCCGGGCTGGAGCAAGGCCGAGGTCGAAGCTGAATTGAAGGCGCGTCTGGGTCTGCGCAAAATCATCTGGCTGCCGGGGATCAAGGGCAAGGACATCACCGACGCTCACGTCGATTTCTATGCGCGGTTCATCAAGCCCGGTGTGGTGATCGCCAACCTCGACAGCGACCCTGAATCCTACGATCACCAGGTCACGCTGGCGCACCTGGAGATTCTCAAGAAAGCCACCGACGCTGATGGTCGCAAACTGCAGATCCACACGATTTCGCCGCCGCTCAAGCCGCGCACAAGCAAGTTCAATCAGGACAACCCGGATTTCGCTGCCGGTTACATCAACTACTTCGTGATCAACGGCGCGATCATCGCCCCGGAATTCGGCGACAAGGCCGCCGACCAGAAGGCTTACGACCTGCTGTCGAAGCTGTATCCGGAGCGCAAAGTCGAGTTGCTGAACATCGATGCGATTGCTGCCGGTGGCGGCGGGATTCACTGCGTAACCAGTCATCAGCCGCAAGCGTGATTGACTCTTTGGCCCGGCAAGCCAACTATCGGCGCATAACAACATGACCGATGGGCCAGACCTTGATCGAACGACGTCAATTCAGCGGAGGCATGAAGGGCAAAAACCTCCGCTATCTGAATGAGCAATCTGCCGAGACCCGCATCACCCGCACCGGTTTTCTGTTGCTGGAACACTTTTCGCTGCCGGCCTTCACTCAGGCGCTGGACACCATCATCACCGCCAACCTGTTGCGCGCCGGGTTGTTCAGCTCGCGCACGTTCGGGCTGGGCGAGGGGGAGGTGATCAGCGATCTGGGGCTGGTGATTCGTCCGGATGCGCGAATTGACTTGGGCAGTCTTGCGCAGCTGGATCTGCTGGTGGTGTGTGGCGGCTACCGCACCGAGCTGAAGGCCAGCGAGGAGTTGATCAGCCTGCTGCGCGCGGCTGCGGAACGCGGCGTCAGTCTGGCCGGATTGTGGAATGGTGCGTGGTTTCTCGGCCGCGCCGGATTGCTCGATGGCTATCGTTGCGCGATCCACCCGGAACATCGTCCCGCGCTGACGGAAATTGCCAAAGCCACCCAGGTCAGCAGTGAACCGTATGTAATTGATCGCGACCGGCTCACGGCGTCGAGTCCGTCGGGGGCTTTTCATATGGCGCTGGACTGGATCAAGAGCCTGCACGGCAAGGCGCTGGTCGAAGGCATCGAGGACATTCTGGCGTTCGAGGAATCGCGCTACCGGCGGATCAAACCGGACGAAAACCTCTGCGTCAGCGCACCCTTGCGCGAGGTGGTGAAACTGATGGACGCCAACCTCGAAGAGCCATTGGAGCTGGAGCAACTGGCGGTGTATGCCGGCCGATCGCGGCGTCAGCTGGAGCGTTTGTTCAAGGAGCAACTGGGCACCACGCCGCAGCGCTATTACCTGGAATTGCGCATCACCGAAGCCCGGCGTCTGTTGCAACACACCGAGCTGTCGCAGATGGAAGTGCTGGTGGCGTGTGGTTTCGTTTCGCCGAGCCATTTCAGCAAATGCTACAGCGCGTTCTTCGGCTACCGACCGTCCAAGGAAAAACGCCTGGTCAAATAACCCGCGCTGTTTCTATTGCCAGCCACAGACCCAACCCCTGTGATTGGTGTCAGAGCCAATGGCTGAGCGCAGACCAATGTGGGAGCGGGCTTGCTCGCGAAAGCGGTGTGTCAGTCAGCATATGAATTGGCTGACGCGGCCCCTTCGCGAGCAAGCCCGCTCCCACAGGTTTAATTGAGTGGTGTCAGAGCCACTGGCTTAGCGCAGGCTAATGTGGGAGCGGGCTTGCTCGCGAAGGCGGTGTGTCCTTCAGCATATGAATTGGCTGACGCGGCCTCTTCGCGAGCAAGCCCGCTCCCACAGGTTTAATTGGGTGGTGTCAGAACCACTGGCTCGGCGCCGACCAATGTGGGAGCGGGCTTGCTCGCGAAAGCGGTGTGTCATTCAGCATATGAAGTGCCTGACACGGCCTCTTCGCGAGCAAGCCCGCTCCCACAGTTTTAATTGGGTGGTGTCAGAACCACTGGCTCAGCGCAGGCTAATGTGGGAGCGGGCTTGCTCGCGAAGGCGGTGTGTCAGTCGGCATATGAATTGCCTGACAGGGCCTCTTCGCGAGCAAGCCCGCTCCCACAGGTTTAACTGGGTGGTGTCAGAACCACTGGCTTAGCACAGGCCAATGTGGGAGCGGGGGGGGGGGGGGGGGGGGGGGGGGGGGGTGGC
>NZ_JANLOG010000158.1:0-58011 GCF_025466205.1 Pseudomonas sp. 13B_3.2_Bac1 | reverse complement strand
CCCCCCCCCCCCCCCCCCCCCCCCCCGCCCCCCCCCCCCCCCCCCCCCCCCCCCCCCCCCCCGCCCCCCCCCCCCCCCCCCCCCCCCCCCCCCCCCCCCCGCTCCCACAGGGGATGTGTTTCAGCAACGGGTCAGGCGTAGGACAGGTCTTTCTCTTCCAGCAACTCCTGATACAGCTCGGTCCACTTGCGGGCCATCTCGTCGGCGGTGAACAGCTGCCGGTAACGCGCCTCGGCCTTGATGCCCATGGCTGCCGCGCGCTCCGGGTTTTCCCACAAGGTGCGCATCGCCTCGCGAAACGCCAGTGGATTGCTCGGAGGCACCACCAGGCCGGTTTCGTTGTGGATATTGATGTAACTGGTACCGGTACCGATTTCGCTGGAGATCATCGGTTTGCCGTACATCGCGCCTTCGAGCAGCGAAATGCCGAACGCTTCGGAGCGCAGGTGCGACGGGAACACGATGGCGTAGCTCAGTTGCAGCAGGGCGACCTTGTCTTCATCGCCCAGGCGTCCGAGGAAGTGGATATTGCGCAGGCCCAGCGCAGCGGCCTGGGCATGCAGCTCCAGTTCCAGCGGCCCGGCGCCGACAATTACCACCGGATAGTCCACGTCCTTCAAGGCATCGAGCAGGATGTGCAGGCCCTTGTAATAACGCATGACCCCGACGAACAGGAAAAACTTATCCCCAAGCTGCTGGCGCCAGCGATTCATGCGTTCGCTGTCCGCCTGTGGATAACCGGCCTTGTTCAAGCCGTACGGAATCACCCGGGTCTTGTCCTGGAACTGCTGCAACACGTCGCTGGTGTGCAGGTAGTTCGGCGATGCCGCGACAATCCGGTCGGCGCTGGCGAGGAAGCGGTTCATCAGCGGTCGGTAGAGTTTGAGCAGATGCTTCTGGCGGATGATGTCCGAGTGGTAGGTCACCACGCTCGGCTTGTTCATGCCGCTGGCGAAGTGCACCAGGTCCATGAACGGCCAGGGGAAGTGGTAGTTGACCACATCGGCTTCGGCGGCCAGCTCGCGAAACTGTTTGAACACGCTCCAGGAAAAACCGGTGGAGGCGAACTGGATGTCGAGTCTGGCGCGATGCACTTCATGTTGACCGAGTTGCACCACGGGCGGGGTCGGATCGGCGCTGAGGGTCAGCACCTGACCGTCGATGCCATGATGCGCGCCGCTTTCGCACAGCTGGAAGATCACCTGTTCGATGCCGCCGACCGAGTCAGGCAAGTAGGTTTTGAAAAAGTGAAGAACTCGCATTCAGCCTCCCATGGCCTGGCGGTAGGCACCGGCGGTGGCCTGTGCGCAACGTACCCAGGAAAAAAGCCGCGTCCGGTGCAGTCCGGCTTCTCGGCAGGCCTGCCAATGCGCTTGATCGTCGATCAGGCGATTCAGCGCATCGCGCAAGCCGTGTGCATCGTCAGGTTCAATGTAGTTGCCTGCCGCGCCGGCAACTTCCGGCATGGCTGAAGATCGGGTGAGGATCACCGGGGTGCCGCTGGCCATGGCTTCCAGGACCGGCAGACCGAAACCTTCATACAGTGATGGAAACACCAGCGCACGGGCGCCGGCCAGCAGCTGGGCGACGTGTTCATCCGGCAGGTAGCCGAGCAGGCAAACGTGCCCTGAGGCCAGGGCCTGGCGCAGTTCGTCGCTGAACTGGGCCTGTTGCCAGCCGGCCATGCCGACGATCAGCAGCGGAAAGCGCTGGCGTACGGCATCCGGCAGCAAGGCGTGGGCACGCAGGGCCAGGCTCAGGTTCTTGCGCGGTTCCAGGGTGCCGACACACAAAAAATATTCTCGCGCGGCAACGGCATGCGCCTTGAGCACCGCTTCGATGGCGTGTGGTTCCCGTGGGTGGAAGCGCTCGGCCACACCCAGTGGCGCCACCACGAAACGCTCGGCCGGCAGGCCGAAGTAGGCTTGGGCCTCGTCGGCGATCGCCTGTGAGTCGGTCACGATCCGTTGCGCCTGTTGCACGCCAGCAGCCAGGCGCCGTTCGATTTCCTTGAGGCGCGCCGCCGGTTGCGAATCAGGAAAGTGCAGATGGGTCAGGTCGTGCAGGGTGATCACGGTCGGGCCATCGAAGGCCAGCGGCCACAGGCTCGGCTCGTGATACAGGTCGATGCCTTGCGTGCGGCCCTGATCGAAGCGTTTCTGCTCCAGCCAGCGCCGCGCCTGATAGGCGCCGGGGATCTGCCGCAGCAGCGGCGTCAGGCGCGAATAGCCGGGCATCGCCGCTTCCGGCAGCGCCGAACTCCAGCCCCAGCCGTGGAACAGCGCCACTTCGACATCGGTGGTGCTGCGCAAGGCGCGAACCAGTTCGGCGACGTAATGGCCGATGCCGGTGCGCGGTGCCTGCAGGATCCGGGCGTTAAGGGCAATGCGCATACGGCCTCGCTGGCGCCGATGGCGCTTTCAGGACGTTGTGTGCGGTGCGTTCGGTCAATTGGGCGCTGGCCTCGCGCCAGCCGATCCAGCGCCAGTCAGCCACATTGCGGGCAGCGGGGAACTGACCGCTTTGCTGGAACCGGATGATCAAGTCGGCGAGGCTTTGCGGGTCCTGCAAATCGAAGTAGGCCATGAACTCGCCGCCGATTTCGCGGAACACCGCGATGTCACTGCCCATCGCCGGCAAGCCGCGCTGCATGGCTTCTACCAGTGGCAGGCCAAAGCCTTCGACAAACGAGGGGAACACCAGTGCACTGGCGTGGGCGTAGGCATGTTCGAGGCTGGTGTCGCTCAACTCGTTGAACATGAACAGGCGGCGATTCAGTTCGGGATGATTGTGCACCCGGGCGAGCAGAGCGTCGCACTTCCAGCCGATGCGTCCGGCGATGCACAGCCGCGCCGTGCAGCCGGCGGCCCAGGCCCGCTCGAAGGCATCGAGCAGGTACGTGTGGTTTTTGCGCGGTTCGATGGTGCTGACCATCAGGAACACGGGCTCCGGTGTACTGAACAGTTGTTGCAGGCGCGGTTCGACGGTAGCCCTGGCGCTGTGCAGATCCAGTTCGGAACCGAGATGGAAATAATCGAACCAGAGTCTGTCGGTGTGTGCCGGGCCGACCCGTCGCTGCAGTTCGGCGCGCAGCTGATCGCGCACCGTTGCGGAAATCGCCATGTAGCCATCGGCGGTGCGGGTGATCCAGTCGAACCATGCGCTGAAGACCTGCACCAGCCGCGTGTCGTAGAACTGCGGGTGGGTCAGCGGGATCAGGTCGTAGATCACGGCGACGATACCCACCCCGTCACGCTTGAGTTGTTCGGCGTGGGGAAAAAAGTCCGAATGCCAGGACGAATCCAGCAGCACCAGCTGGTCGCCAGGCTGATGTTGCAGTGGCGTGCAGCGCTTGAGCAGTTGCTTGCGGTTCATCAGCCTGATCAGGCGCAGCGGACAACCAAACAAGCCGAAGGAGGTCAGTCGGTAAGCGACGTACAGAACGCGTCGGGTGAATTTCGACGGACAGCGTGGATCAAGGCGCTGGTGCCACTGCCAGAATCGGTGGGCGAGGCGTTCCAGCCGCTCGCCAAAGGTCGCAACGGCGTTGAGCAATGGCGCGTCCAGCGGGGCCAGGCGTGTGACCCGATAGAGCTGGCCCCTGAGCGAAATCACCGGCAGGCACTCGACATCACCCACCCGCTCGGGTAGTTGCTTGATGACGTTACGCACTACTCGTTGAATACCGGAGTTGATCGTCGGGTGCTTGAAGACGTGGGTGCACTCCACCAGCAGCCGGGTC
The DNA here is from genome assembly GCF_025466205.1 of Pseudomonas sp. 13B_3.2_Bac1. Lineage (NCBI taxonomy): Bacteria > Pseudomonadati > Pseudomonadota > Gammaproteobacteria > Pseudomonadales > Pseudomonadaceae > Pseudomonas > Pseudomonas sp. 13B_3.2_Bac1. The sequence continues at coordinate 54,269 of NZ_JANLOG010000158.1, read as the reverse complement.
ATGGTGCACGCTCGGTCAGCTCTGCCTCGGTATGGCGGGTGATCGAGGTCTTGGCGTTGAGCCAGGAACAGCCGACGAAATCTTCCTGGCGGTTGTTGATCACATGAAACACCAGACCGTAATCGCGCCATTCGAAGTTGCGGTCCAGGTGCGAGTCCAGGCGTGACAGGCTCAGCGATACGGAATAGTTGCCCTTGCCCAGGCCCATGACGAAGGCAAAGCGGTAAGTGAAGCGTTCGCCGGCGTGCAGGTCAGTCAGAGCCTTGTTCAGACGATGGGTGTTGATGCCATACATCATCTGGCCCAGACGATCCTTGAGGATGAAGCCGAGCACCAGTCGTTCAATGTCGCGCCGAACCTCCACCTGAACTTCCAGTACCACTGGCTGGCCGACCTCGGCAGCGTCGATGGCGCGATCGTGTTCGTCCAGCAGGCGCACACTGAGAATGCCTGCCTCGCCCGTGCCGGACACGGTTTGCACCTCGCCGCCGGCGAGCATTTCCTGACGCACGATCTGCCCTTCGCGTTCGGCCATCAGGGCGTTGTAATAATCGAGCACCACTTCTGGCTTGTCGTACAGGGCCATGCGCCCATCCTTGAGCAGGATGGCCGAATCGCAGATCGACTGGATGGCCGAACGATCATGGGAGACGATCAGCAAAGTGGTCCCGGCCTTGCGGAAGCTGCGGATGCGTTCGAAGCTCTTGTGCTGGAAGTAGGCGTCACCCACCGACAGGGCCTCGTCGACGATCAGAATGTCCGGGCGCCGCGCGGTGGCGACGCTGAACGCCAGACGCATTTGCATGCCGCTGGAGTAGGTGCGGACCGGCTGGTCGATGGCTTCGCCGATTTCCGCGAAGTGTTCGATGTCCGGCATCAGCGTTTCGATCTCGCTGACCTGCAGGCCCAGCAACTGCCCGGCCATGAACGCGTTCTGGCGACCGGTAAAGTCCGGGTGAAAGCCCATGCCCAGCTCCAGCAGTGCGGCCACGCGACCTTCGATTTCGATCTTGCCGCACGTGGGCTGAGTGGTCCCGGTGATCATCTTCAGCAACGTGCTCTTGCCCGCACCGTTGGCGCCGACGATCCCCACCGCCTCGCCGGGCGCGATCTCGAACGCGACGTCCTGCAGTACCCAGTGCTGATGGTGACGAACGGGTGAAAAAGGTATCAGCCATTCCGCCAGGCGACTCCAGCGCGTCGGGTACTGTTTATAGGCCTTGCCCAGGCCTGTAACGCGAATATGCCCCATCAGAGTTCATCCACCATTTCGCCGACGCGCTGGCGAAACAGGCGCAGGCCGATCAGACACATCAGCACGGCGGCGATGAACGCCGGTAGCAGCGAACTCCAGACCGGCCATTGCCCATACAGGAACAGGTTCTGATAGCTGCCGATCAGGCTGGTCAGCGGGTTGAGCTGCAACAGACGCTGGACCCACTCCGGCAGAATCGTGATCGGGTAAACAATCGGCGTCAGCCAGAACCAGAACTGCAGGCAGATGGCGAAGAGCTGGCCGACATCACGGAAGAACACGTTCAACACGCCAAGAATCATTCCCAGCCCGGCGCAGAACATCATTTGCAGCGCGATCAGCGGAATCAGCGCCAGCAGCGCCATGCCCGGCCAGCGCCCGGTGACCAGCAGGAAACCCAGAAACAGGGTGATGATGATCGCGAAATTGATCCCGGCGTTGATCAGCACGATCACCGGCAGGCAGATGCGCGGAAAGCTGATTTTCTTCAGCAGGTTGGCGTTGTCCAGAAACATGGTCTGGCTGCGCAGGGTGATTTCCGAAAACATTCCCCAGGCCAGCAACCCGGCGCAGAGATAGACGCTGTAGGCCATGCTGTCGTCCACACCCGGCAGGCGCGCGCGCATGATGTGCGAGAAGATCACGGTGTAGACAATGATCATCGACAGCGGATTGAAGATCGGCCACAGAGCGCCGAACAGTGAGTTGCGGTACCGCGCTTGAAACTCCCGCTGCACGCTGCCGAGGATGAAACCCCGGTAGCTGTGCAGCGAGCGGTAAAGGGAAAGCAGCATTCAATCCGTCCTGCCGTATTGGTCTTCGAAGCGCACGATATCGTCTTCACCCAGGTATTCGCCGCTTTGCACTTCGATGATCACCAGGTCGATCACGCCAGGGTTTTCCAGGCGATGCCGGTGTCCGGCGGCGATGAACGTCGATTCGTTCTTGGCCACCAGATGGGTGCCCGTGCCGTTGTTGGTGACCTTGGCCATGCCTTCGACCACGACCCAGTGTTCGTTGCGGTGATGGTGCATTTGCAGCGACAGCTTGCCGCCGGGCTTGACCACGATTCGCTTGATCTTGAAGCGCGGACCTTCCTCGAGCACGGTGTAGGTGCCCCATGGCCGGCTGACGGTGCGGTGCAGGCGGTAGGCTTCGTGGGATTTGTCCTTGAGCTGCTTGGCGACACGCCGCACATCCTGGGCGCGGTCGGCGTGGGCCACCAGCACGGCGTCGGCGGTGTCGACGATGATCAGGTTATCCACACCGACGGCGGCCACCAGCCGGCCTTCGCTCTGCACGAAGTTGTTGTGGCTGTCGATGAAGACCGCTTCGCCACTGGCGCGATTGTTGTCGGCATCGGCCGGCACCAGTGCGGCCACGGCGCCCCAGGAACCGATGTCGCTCCAGTCGAAACCGGCGGGCACCACCACGACTTTTTCCGAGCGCTCCATCAAGGCGTAGTCGATGGAGATGTCGGTGATTTCGGCGAACAACGCCGGTGACAGTTCCTGTTGCAGGCAGCCGACGGTTTCCACCGGGGCGCTGGCGTCCATGCACGCGCGGGTCTGTTCCAGCAGCTCCGGGGCATGCCGTTGCAGCTCGTTGATCACGGTCGCGGTGGTGAAACAGAACATGCCCGAGTTCCACAGGAAGTTGCCGCTTTCCAGGTAATGCGTGGCGGTCTGCAGATCGGGTTTTTCCACGAAACGCTGCACTTTCGCCGCGCCTCTGGCGTCCAGTGGCGCGCCGGTCTCGATGTAGCCGAAGCCGGTTTCCGGGGCAGTCGGCAGCACACCGAAGGTCACCAGATAACCGTCCTTCGCCAGGTTGACCGCGTGTTCGACGGCACTCTTGAGTGCGTCCTGGTTGACGATCAAATGGTCGGCGGGCATCACCACCATGATTGCGTTGTCGCCGTGCAGCGCCTGCAGTGACAGGGCCGCTGCGGCAATCGCCGGGGCGGTGTTGCGCCCGGTCGGCTCCAGCAGGAAGTGCCCGCGATGGCGCGACACGTGGGCGGCGCAATAGTGATCCTTGCTCTGGAAGTAGTACTCGCGGTTGGTCACCGTGACGATGTCGCCCCAGCCGTCGAGCAATGCTGCCGCCCGCTGGTAGGTCTTGCCGAGCAGCGACTGGCCGTCGGGCAGGGTCATGAACGGCTTGGGATGGCCCTCGCGGGACACCGGCCACAAACGAGTACCGGCACCGCCGGACAGAATCACGGGGATCAGCATGACCTACTCCTTGGCGACGCGTTTCATGTCCGCATCCATCATCATGCGGATCAAGGTGTCCAGATCGGTTTTCGGCTTCCAGCCCAGTACGCGCTGAGCCTTGGCCGGGTTGCCGAGCAGCACTTCGACTTCGGCCGGGCGGAAGAACGCCGGGTCGATCTTCACGTAGTCGCGGTAGTTCAGGCCGACGTGATCGAAGGCGATGCGGCACATCTCGCGCACGGTGGTGGTGACGCCGGTGGCGACCACGAAATCGTCAGGCTTGTCCTGTTGCAGCATCAGCCACATGGCTTCGACGTAGTCACCGGCAAAACCCCAGTCGCGTTTGGCGTCGATGTTGCCCAGGGCCAGTTCCTGCTGCTTGCCCTGCTTGATGCGGGCCGCAGCGTCGGTGACCTTGCGGGTGACGAACTCGATGCCGCGCAGCGGTGATTCATGGTTGAAGAGGATGCCGCTGCTGGCGTGCAGGTCGAAGCTTTCGCGGTAGTTGACGGTGATCCAGTGGCCATAGAGCTTGGCCACGCCGTAGGGGCTGCGCGGGTAGAACGGGGTGTTCTCGTCCTGTTGCTCGGCCTGGATCAGGCCGAACATTTCGCTGGTGGAGGCCTGATAGAAACGTGTGTGCGGGCTGAACTGGCGGATCGCTTCGAGCAGGTGAGTCACGCCCAGGCCATCGACGATGCCGGTGGTTACCGGTTGATTCCAGGACGCGGCGACAAAGCTTTGCGCGGCAAGGTTGTAGACCTCGTCCGGGGCTGACTTGATGACTGCGCGCTGCACCGAGCAGGCGTCAGCCATGTCGCCATCGAGGTACTCGATGTCGGCTTCGACGCCCATCTCGCGCAGGCGCCAGCGCGAATCGCTGCTGCGCCGGGCAACCAGGCCGTGAACCTTGTAACCCTTGTCGAGCAACAGTCTGGCCAGATAGGCACCGTCCTGTCCGGTGATCCCTGTGATCAATGCACTTTTCATTCTTGTTGTACTCGCTGCTCCCAGTCGGACAGGATCGCCCGCAGGGATTGTTGTGTTGTGATTTCAGGCGTCCATCCTGTGGTTTGGGTCAGTCGTGCGTGACTGCCGCAAACGCGACGCTGATCCGCACGACGCATGCGTGCCGGATCCTGAACCAGTTGCACCTGGACCTGCGCCAGATCGCTCAGCTGTTCGATCAGACTGCGGATGCTCTGCTCGCGGCCCGAGCAGATGTTGTACACCTGCCCCGGCGTGCCTTTTTCCAGCAGTGCGAAATAAGCCGAGAGCACATCGCCGACATCGAGGAAGTCCCGCGTGACGTCAATGTCGCCGACCTCCAGTTGCGGGGCTTGCAGGCCCTGTTTGATGCGGTTGATCTGGCGCGCAGCGCTGGCGATGACAAAGCTGTCTTTCTGCCCGCTGCCGATGTGGTTGAACGGCCGCGCCACCAGCACCGGCCAGCTTTCGCTCAAGCCCCATTGCAGGCTGAGAAATTCTGCCGACAGTTTGCTCACCGCGTAGGGATTGCGCGGGCAGGGCGGTTGTTGTTCGGTGATCGGCAGGGCGGACTCGGCGACCTGGCCGTAGACATCGCCGGAGCTGACGTACAGGAACGTGCCGGCAAAACCGCGAGCCTTGAGGGCCTGTAACAGATTGAGGGTGCCGAGCAGATTGATCTCGAGGGTGCGGGCCGGGTCGCGGAAGGCTTCGGGAACAAACGTCTGGCCGGCCAGATGAATCACCGCGTCGGGCAATTGCGGCCACAGGTCGACGAGACTGTCCGGCACCGTGAGGTCGTAGGGCGATGCGCCAGGCAGCAGCTGCCATGTCGAATCAGGCGACGCCAGACGCGACTGGATATGTTGCCCCACGAATCCACCCAGCCCCGTGACGAACAGACGCTTTTTCAAACCGCGACCCCTTGGTCTTGAATCTTCGCCATTTCCCACAGCCTCTATGGGCGTGTCTGTCAGAACGCTTGTAAATACCGGTCGGACATCGGGCGAAGTCATTGTTGTAGTTGTTTGGTTGCCAATCTGTGCCAATTACGCAGCAATTTCAACAGGCCAAACCGTGACTGGTCAGTTCTCGTCAGAGTAGCCTGATTTATTCTCGCCGGGTGGTTCGCGAATCCCCGACGGATGTGTTTAGAATGCCCCTCGTCGCGTTCTCCCGGTGTTGTTCAGAGTGACTGCAATCCCGGCTGCAACCGACCACTAAAACAAGAACAAAGACGGGCCCGAAGACGCAGGACGAGTGCCGGCATGCCGACCACGATCCAGCGCTTGGCCGTCATGGATTGAAGCGGCCGGGATGGCGACTTCATCGTGGGATGCCATGAATTTCATTCTTTACTCGGACGTCAACGACAGCTCCATCAGCCAGAGTCTCGGGCGTCCCGAATACAGTTATTACTTCGTGCTCAAGGCCTATCGTCCGGTGCTGGAAAGCCTTGGGCGGGTGCATGTGGTGTCCTCCAGCGCCGACGTCGATCCGCTGTACCGCCAATTGCGCGTGGCCGGCGAAGACAGCCTGTTTCTCTCCTTCACCCCGCCGCAGAAAACCCCGACCGACCTTGAATGCCCGACCGTCTGCGTGGTGGCCTGGGAGTTCGACTCGATCCCCGATGAGCAATGGGACAATGACCCGCGCCAGGACTGGACGCAGATGCTCGCACGTCAGGGCCGGGTCATCACGTTGTCGAGCCATACTGCGCGGGCGATCCGCCGGGCCATGGGGGATGACTTCCCGGTGCTGGTACTGCCGACGCCACTGTGGGAAAACTTCGCTGCCATCCGCGCACGTCACGTCAGTGAGCCGGTCAATCCCGGCACAACGCTGGCGATCAAGGGCTGCGTGTTCGATAGCCGCACGCTGGGCTTGTCTGCCGACGCGCTGATTCCGATACCGCCGACTGCCGAGGAAGAGGCAGCGCTGGCCGCTGAAATCGAGGCTGCGCGTCCGCCACCGCTGACCCTCAAGCGGCGCTTTGTGATCGCCCGCCACTACTTGCGTCTGTGGGTTCTGGATTCAGGCCGCGAGCAAGTACCGGCGGTGCCACGCGTGAAGTTTCTGCATCACTGGTACTGGGAAGGTGTGCGCGATCTGCTGTCAGACAAGGCGCATGCCTGGCTCGAACAGCGTTTGCCGAACATCGCCGGCGCCCCCGCCGTGCCGGTCATCGAACCTGCGCCTCTGGATTTGCCGGACACCTCATCGGTTGTCGAAACCCGTGTCGATGGCGTGGTCTACGTCAGCGTGTTCAACCCCAGGGACGGCCGCAAGAACTGGCACCACATCGTCACCGCGTTCTGCTGGGCCTTTCGCGACAAGCCCGACGCTACGCTGGTGCTCAAGATTACCCATAACGATCTGACGTCCTACTACAGCGAATTGATGACCCTGCTTGCGCAGTTGTCGCCGTTCGCCTGCCGGGTGCTGGTGCTGCACGGTTACCTCGACGACGGGCAATACGCGCGGCTTTACGAAGCCGCCAGTTTTTACGTCAACGCCTCGCGCTGTGAAGGCCTGTGCCTGCCGTTGATGGAGTTCATGTCCAGCGGTAAGCCGGTGATCGCGCCGGATCACACTGCGATGGAAGACTATATCGACGATTCGGTGGCGTTCGTGGTCGAGTCCAGCGAGGAACTGACCATCTGGCCGCAGGACAGCCGTCTTATCTATCGCACGCTGCGCCACCGGCCGGACTGGGGTTCACTGAAAAACGCCTACGAAAGCAGTTATCGGATGGCCAAGGCTCAGCCGCAGGATTATCGGCGCATGTCCACGGCCGCGGTCGAACGCATGCACCAATACTGCGCTTTCGCGCCCGTGCAGCAACGTATGGCGGACTTCTTCGGGCTGGTTGCACACACGCCGCAGGCTGTGTCAGTGACGGATAACGCCTCATGCTGATCATCATTTATTCGGAAACCAACCAGCACACCATCGCGCAGAACCTGGGACGCTCGGAGTACAGCTATTACTTCGTGCTCAAGGAATACCGGCCGGTACTCGAGCGGCTCGGGCGGGTGGTGGAAGTGCTCGATCCGCAGACCGAAGTCGACGCGCTCTATCGGGAGTGCGCCGCCCGGGGCGAGCCGTGCGTGTTCCTGTCGTTTTCGCCGCCGCACCGCACGCCGCTGAACCTGGCGTGCCCGACGCTGCCGGTGTTCGCCTGGGAGTTCAGCACCATCCCCGACGAGCCGTTTGCCGGTGAGCCGCGCAACGATTGGCGCACCGTGCTGCGCGCCTGCGGTGCGGCGATCACTCATTCCAGCTACACGGTCAATGCCGTGCGCGAGGCGATGGGGGCCGATTACCCGATTGTCGCGGTGCCGGCGCCGGTGTGGGATCGTTTTGCCGCACGCGGTGCGCAGTTGCCACGTGAGCCGCAGGCGGGCCCGCTGCGCCTGAAGATCAAGGGCCTGGTGGCCGACAGTCGCCAGCTCGACCTGAACGCGTACGCTCCGCTGCAACTGCGCAGCGGCGTCGGCATTGATTTTGCGGCCCCGGTGACCGAGCAGGAGTTGCTGCTCGACGGCGTGGTCTACACCTCGGTGTTCAACCCCGGCGACGGGCGCAAGAACTGGCAAGACATGCTCAGCGCATTTTGCGTGACGTTCCGCGACAACGATGACGCGACGCTGGTGCTCAAGCTCACCCACCATGATGCCGAACTGGCGATGAGCGACATCCTCCATCACCTGTACAAGAACCAGTCCTATCGCTGCCGCATCGTGCTGATCTATGGCTATCTGGCGGATGCCGATTACGAACGACTGGTGCAGGCGACCCGCTACGTGGTCAACACCTCTTACGGCGAAGGCCAGTGCCTGCCGCTGATGGAGTTCATGTCCTGCGGCAAACCGGCGGTCGCCCCGCGCACCACGGCGATGATCGATTACCTGAGCGCCGACAATGCGTTCCTGATCGACTCCACCGATGAACTCACTGCCTGGCCGCACGACCCGCGCAGTGCTTTCCGCACCTTGCGCTACGTGACCAACTGGGCGTCGTTGTGCGTGGCCTATCGCGCCAGCTACGAGGTGGCCAGACACGATCCGCAACGGTATGCGCAGATGGCAGCGCAAGCGATTAACAGCCTGCAGGGTTTCTGCAGTCAGTCAGTGGCCGAGCAGCGTTTACAAATGTTTCTGACGCAGTTGTTCGACCGCCTGCCTGCCGCCCATGTAGAGATTTCCGGGGCATGAGCAGCAAACGGATCATGGACATCGAAGTGCTGCGGGCAATCGCGGTGCTTGGTGTGCTGTTTCATCATTTGCAGGGCAGCCTGTTCACCGATCGGGTGCCTCTGCTGGGAAACATTCACGCCTGGGCGCAGTCGTGGTGGGGCGTCGATCTGTTTTTCGCGATCTCCGGATTCGTTATCGCCCGCAGCCTGATCCCGGCGCTGCGAGCTTGTACGACCCGGCAGGAATACTGGGCGCAGACGCGTAACTTCTGGTTGCGACGGGTATTTCGTCTGTTGCCGTCGGCGTGGTTGTGGCTGGCGTTGATGCTGCTGGCCTGCGTGTTTCTCAACCGCTCCGGGGCGTTCGGCACCCTGCACGCCAACTTGCAAGCGACGCTGGCGGGAGTGTTGCAGTACGCGAACTTCCGCTTTGCCGACAGTTTCTTTAACTACGAATACGGCAGCAGCTTCGTCTACTGGAGCCTGGCGCTGGAGGAGCAGTTCTACCTGTTGTTCCCGCTGCTGATTCTGGTGTGCCGCAAACACCTGGTCTGGGTATTGCTGGCGCTGGTGGCGGTGCAATTGTTCACCCTGCGCACGCCAATGCTGATGGTGGTGCGTACCGATGCGCTGGCCCTCGGCGTGTTGCTGGCGATGTGGAGCGTGCAGCCGGGTTATCAGCGCTGGCAGCCGACGTTCCTGCAGCGGCCATGGGCCGGCGTATCGACGCTGATTTTGCTGGCACTGTTGCTGAGCTACATGGCCACCGACCGTTTCACCTTCGCCTCTTACCGCATCGGCTCGATTGCCGTGCTCAGCGCGCTGCTGGTGTGGATCGCCTCGTACAACCGCGATTACCTGCTGCCGGCCGGTGGTCTGCAACGGTTGATGGCGTGGATCGGCAGTCGGTCCTACGGCATCTACCTGATCCATATTCCGGCCTATCTGCTGGTTCGCGAGCTGATCTTCCGCTTGCAAAGCGCCGGTTTGCCGAACGCGGCCGGGCACCCTGTACTGAGCATCCTGCTGGCGTTCGGCCTGATCGTGCTGCTCAGTGAACTCAATTACCGCTTTATCGAAATGCCGATGCGCAATCGCGGCGCTGCGCTGGTGCGTCGCCTCGATACTTCGCGAACCGCCGTCACATCCTCTGGAGCCACCTCATGCTGAGCCTTTTGAAGAAACTCAGGGCAGCGTCGCCTGCGCCGGTCCCCGCGCCGTCTGCTGCGGACAAAGTCGACCCGTACATGCTCGGCCTTTACGACGCGAAGCTCAGCGGCTGGTTCAACCAGGAGACCGACGAGCTGTTCACCGGGTTCCGGGTGAGTGCGGACGACATCCTGCTTGATGTGGGGTGCGGGGACGGCGGCAACGTGTACTTTTGCGGCATGCGTGGGGCGAAGATCATCATTGCCGACATCGACGGTGCCAAGGTTGAGGCTACTCGCCAGCGCCTGAGCGATACGCCGGCGCGTGAGATCGAATGCCATGTCACCGACTGCAACCCGCTACCGATCGCCGACGCCACCGCCACTCGGGTGGTGTCCACCGAAGTGATTGAACACGTCGACGATCCGGCGCAATTTCTCGCCGAGCTGGTGCGCGTCGGCAAGCCGGGCGCGCTGTACCTGCTGAGTGTGCCGCACCCCAGTTCCGAAGACCTGCAGAAGGACATTGCCTCGCCGGAGTATTTCCAGAAGCCCAATCACATTCGCATCATCAGTGAAGAACAGTTCAAGGCAATGGTCAGCGATGCCGGGCTGGAGATTATCAGCCATAGCCAGTACGGCTTTTACTGGTCGATGTGGATGCTGCTGTTCTGGGAGGCCAAGGTCGATTTCAGTAACCCGGATCACCCGTTGCTCGAGCATTGGGCCAACACCTGGCAAACCGTGCTCGACTCGCCACGCGGCGCGCAGATCAAGCAGGCGCTGGATGCGGTGGTGGCGAAAAGTCAGGTGATCATTGCCCGCAAGCCTTGAGCGGTTTGTGTAACCTTGCAGCCTGATGTCTCAGGGATCTGCAAGGTATGCGCGTTATCGTCGGCTTGTCGGCCATGCTGGCTGTGTTGTTGCTCTGCGCCTGTGAACGACAGGATGCAGCGCCGCTCGATCAGCAGCTCTACGTCTGGCAGCGGCATTGGACGCCGGCTCATGAGCTTGCACTGAAAGACAGTCGCGGCGACTTTTCGACGCTGCGGGTGCTGGCGTTGCAGGCCTTTCCGAATGCCGGATGGAGCCGCGCGCGCATCGATCCGGCGTTGCTCAAACGGGATGCTCGGCCGTTGATTGCGGTGATCCGGCTTGACGGCCAGCTCAAGGCGCTCGACGAACAACAAGTCACGGCACAGATCCTTCAGGTGCTGGCGGACTGGCAAGGGCAGGGGCTGACCCTGAGCGGCATCGAGATCGATCACGACGCCGGGAATGCGCGTCTGCCGGCCTATACCGAATTCCTTCTCCATCTGCGCGGCGCATTGCCGGCCAGCCTGCCGCTGAGCATCACTGCGTTGCCGGCCTGGCTCGACAGTCCGCAACTGCCGGCGCTGCTGGCAACTGTCGACAGCAGTGTGCTGCAGGTGCATGCGGTCAGCGATCCGCGTCGCGGTCTGTTCGACCCCGAGCAGGCGCGGCGCTGGGCCGAGGCTTGGGGGCGGGTAACCGACAAACCGTTTTATCTGGCACTGCCGGCCTACGGTGTGGCGCTGTTGCCCGATGCTGACGGCGCCCCGGTGGTGGAAAGTGAAGTGCCACTTGAGCGCGGCGGACAACGGCGCGAATTGCTCGCCGATCCGCAGCAATTGAGCCGACTGGCCAAGGAGTTGCGGGAGGATCGCCCGGCGCATCTGGCCGGTCTGATCTGGTTTCGCCTGCCGCTGGTCAACGATCGTCGCGCCTGGAGCCTGAGCACGCTGCGTGCCGTCGCCCGTGGCGAAGCATTGAGCAGTCAACTGAGCCTGACGCTCAGCGAGAGTAATGGCCTCTATGACATCGCCCTCAACAACCGCGGTAACCTCGACAACGCCTGGCCCGCACGCATCACCGTGAAGGCGCGCGATTGCGAAGGCGCCGACGCGCTCGCCGGTTATGCGTTGCAACAAGGCCCGGATCTGCTTACCTTCACCCGCCAGCGCGACGGTCGTCTGCCGGCGGGCGGGCAACGCGCCATTGGTTGGGCGCGCTGTGCATTTATTGATCAAGGAGGTTCGCATGTTGACCCGTAACTGGCCCCGCCATCTGCTCTGTCTGAGCCTCAGCCTGCCGCTGGGTTCGGCGCTGGCCTGCGGCCCGGACTTCCCGATGCGCCTGCTCGACAATCGCGGGCAGACCCTGGCCGAGCTGCCGGAGGGCAACTTCAACTTTGAGCTCAGCCGCCTGGGCAAAGCCATTCCCGGGCTGAAGAACGTCACCGCGGCGACCTACAACCCCAACGATTTTTACGCTGAACCGACCGAGCCTGCGAATCAGCGTGACAAGGCCGAGCAGGCCGGTCTCACAGCCGAACAGCAAGCGCTGGTCAAACAGCTGCGCAGCCTGACCGACGCGCATCAGGTCGATGTGCAGGGCGCCAGCCTGCCGGCGGAGATTCGCCTGTACCTGGCCGGTGCCGTGGCGTTTGGCGCGGGCGACTATCAACTGGCGGCCGAGTATTTCCGCCAGTTGCTGGCGTTGCCGGCCGAGCAACGGCCGTTGCGCAGCACTTGGGCGGCATACTCTCTGGGCCGTGCGTGGGTGGCCAGAAGTACCGAGGCCAACAACGCCATCGATGCACTGGAACAGGCACGAGATGCCTTCCGCCAGGCTCGTCAGTTGAGCATCGACGGTTTCAGTGACCCGTTAGAACTGGGCGTCGCCAGCCTCGGCGAAGAGGCGCGGGTACTGCGCACTTCGGGCGATTGGGCCGGCGCCATCGAATTGTACGAAGCGCAGAACCTGCACGGTTCGGCGGTGGGCAATACCTCGCTCAAGCTGCTGATGAATGATCTGGCGCAGTTGCCCGAGGAGCAACTGGCGAAGTTGCTCGAACACCCTTCGGTGCAACAACTGGTCACCGCCTCGTTGATCAGTCGTCAGGGCTGGTCATTCGGCGATGAGCCGCCAAACCAGAAGAAACTGGTCAAGCTCCTGCAGAACAGCACCCGCGGCAGCTTCGACAACGCCGACCGGCTGGCGGCGGTCAATTATCAACAGGGCGATTACACCAACGCCAAGGCCTTTCTCGAACACGCCGGTGACGGCGGCCTTGCGTGGTGGTTGCGGGCCAAACTGGCGGTGCGTGACGGCGATAAAAATGCCGCGGCTGCCGCCTATTCCAAAGCCGCGCAGGCCTTTCCGCAGACCGAGGACTGGGGCTATCGGCGCACGCAGGACTGGGACTTTGAAACCGTTCAGCCCAAATGCCGGGTCGAAGGCGAGAGCGCGATCCTGGCGCTGCAACGCGGTGAATACCTGCAAGCCTTTGTTCAGTTGTACCGCAGCAACAACATCTATTGGTTCGACGCCGCGACAGTGGCCGAGCGGGTGCTGACGGTCGATGAACTGAAACGCTACGTCGATGACAACGTGCCGGCGCCACCGCCGCTGACCCAGCAGGAGCGCGACAACTATGTGCAGTTGCCGGTTGCCGCCAGCCTGCGCAATCTGCTGGGCCGACGTCTGTTGCGTGAGGGGCGGTATGAAGAAGCGGTCGGTTACTTCGACAATCCCGACCTGCAAAACAAAGCGAAACTCTACGGCCAGCAGCGTCTAAAAGCCGACAGCGCCTGGTGGCCGACCAAACGCGCCAGTGCGTTGTACAACGCTGCGTGGACGGCTCGCGAGTGGGGTATGGATATTCTCGGTTACGAGATGGCACCGGATTACGCCACGTTCGGCGGCAACTACAGCCTGGAAAACGCCGCGCTGAACGTCGGGCCGCTGGTGGCTGAAGACGAAGTCAAACGTCAGCAAGCCAGCGAAGCCAAGCCGGACGAGCGTTATCACTACCGCTTCGTTGCCACCGCGCTGGCCAGTCGTGCCGCCGACAACCTGCCGCACACCAGTCAGGCGTTTGCTGCCGTGTTGTGCAACGCCGCCGGTTGGAACAGCAGCTTGCAGGAACAGAGCGATCTCTATGAACGCTATGTGAAGGAAGGCGCGTACGTGCCGTGGGCGGTGGATTTCGGCCATCAGTGCCCGTACCCGGACTTTGAAAACGCCGACAAGCGCTACGTCACCCAAGTCACCGATGCCGCGCGTTCGGCACTGCGCCCTTACAAATGGCCGGTGCAGATCGGTGGGGCGGTGCTGGTGGTCGGCGTTGCGTTGTTCCTGATCACTCGTCGGCAACGCCGGGCGGCGCGCAAAGACTAGGCCTGTTGCACGAACGTCAGGCGCAGGGCGAAGCCGATCAACAGGCTGCCGAACAGCCACTGTTGAAAGCGTTGGGCCGAGGGACTGCGTTGCAGCCAGCGGCCCAATGCGGCGCCGATCAGCGCGTAGGTCGAGTCAAACAGCAGACCGGCAGCCACCAGCAGCATGCCGAGGATGGCGAACTGCGTCAGCACCGGGGCACCGTCGGCGACGATAAATTGCGGAAGCAGCACCGAGCAGAACAGCAGCGCCTTGGGGTTGAGCAGATTGGTCAGCAAGCCACGGCGGATCGCTTCACGCCATTGTCCGTGGATGTCGGTCACACCGGCGGCATTCAGGTTCGGCAGCAAGGTGCTGCGCAGGCATTGAATGCCGATCCACAGCAGATAGGCCGCCCCGGCCAGACGCACCACGTCGAACGTCCACGGCGCGGCTTTGAACAGCGCCGCCAGTCCCAACGCCGCCAATGCGACATGACATCCCCGAGCAATCGCCAGGCCCACCGCGGTGGCCAGCGCGGCGCCGCGGCCCTGCCGGGCGCCGGTTTGCAAGAGCAAGATCATGTCCGGCCCAGGCAACAGATACACCACCGCCAGCGCCAGAAAAAACATCCACATACCCGCCATGCTGCCGCCCTTTCGTTGTCGATTCGGTCGGCTCAGTCTATGGCCGAAGGGTGGGGCAGGTGCTTGCGTAGTCGGCTTCAAAATGGGTCAGTATTGGCATAACCTGCTTTCTTTTTTCGATCTGACCATCAGGATCTGCCAAACATGAAACTCGACGCCTTCGACCGCAAGATTCTCGCCGCGCTGCAACGGGACGGACGCCTGAGCAACGTCGAGCTGGCGGACGAGATCGGCCTGTCGGCGTCACCGTGCCTGCGCCGGGTGCGGATGCTGGAGGAGGCCGGGGTGATTCGCGGCTATCAGGCCAACCTTGATCGCGATGAAGTGGGACTGGGGCTGACGGTATTTGTCGGGGTCAAGGTCGAGCGCCACAACGATGAACAGGCCGAAGCCTTTTATGCGGCGGTGACGGCGTTGCCGGAGGTGATTTCGGCGTTTCTGGTGTCGGGGGAGTCGGATTTTCTGTTGCAGGTGGTGGTGCCGGACTTGCGCGCGTATGACCGGTTTCTCAGCGGCTGCCTGCTGAAGCTGCCGGGGGTGAGTGACATTCGCAGCAACTTTGCGATTCACACGGTGAAAACCCCGGGGGCGTTGCCGTTGGGGCATCTTCCGGATTGAAACCGTGTGGCCTTCATCGCGAGCAGGCTCACTCCTACAATTGATCGCGCTCCTCAGTAGGAGTGAGCCTGCTCGCGAAAGGGGTCGTCCGGTCACCCAAACTTTTGCTGACTACATCTGTGTCGCCATTCCTTCGACGTTCATCGCCGCCTGACGCAGCGCCTCGGAGCGGGTCGGGTGCGGATGGCAGGTCAGCGCGATGTCTTCGGCCGAGGCACTGAATTCCATGGCCACGCAGTACTCACCGATCATTTCGCTGACGCTCGGGCCGACCAGGTGCACGCCGAGGATTTCGTCCGTGCGTTCGTCGGCAAGGACCTTGGCGAAGCCTTCGGTCTCGTGGTTGATCTTCGCCCGGCTGTTGGCGGTGAACGGGAACTTGCCGACTTTGTAGGCGCGTCCTTCGGCCTTGAGCTGTTCTTCGGTCTTGCCGACGCTGGCCAGCTCCGGGCGGGTGTAGATGACGTTGGGAATCAGGTCGTAGTTGACCTCGCCGGCCTTGCCAACGATTTGTTCCACGCAGGCCATCGCTTCGTCTTCGGCCTTGTGCGCGAGCATCGGGCCGGATGTCACGTCGCCGATCACCCACACGCCGGAGGCTTCGGTGCGGTGCTGGCGGTTGGCGAGCATGCCGCGCTTGTCGGTGCTCAGGCCGACGTTCTCCAGGCCCAGACCCTTGGTGTACGGGCGTCGGCCGATGGCGACCAGCACGTAGTCGGCTTCCAGTAACTCGGCGCTGCCACCCGCTGCAGGTTCGACGCTGAGCTGTACGCCGCTGGCCGAAGTCGTGGCGCTGGTGACCTTCGAACTCAACTTGAAGCTGATGCCTTGCTTGCTCAGCGAGCGCTGCAGGGTTTTGCCGGCCTCGCCATCGACGCCGGGGCAGATGCGGTCGAGGTATTCGACCACGGTCACCTGCGCACCGAGACGGCGCCAGACCGAGCCCAGCTCCAGGCCGATCACCCCGGCGCCAATCACCACCAGATGCTTGGGTACTTCGCTCAGCGACAGCGCGCCAGTGGAGTCGAGGATGCGCTGATTGTCGATCTCGACGCCGGGCAGGGGCGTGGGTTCGGAGCCGGTGGCGATGATGATGTCCTTGGCGCTCAGCTCGGTTTTGTTGCCTTGATCGTCGCTCACCGTGACTTTGCCCGGGCCATCGATGTGGCCCCAGCCCTTGATCCAGTCGACCTTGTTTTTGCGAAACAGAAACTCGATGCCTTTGGTCAGGCCGCTCACGCTCTCGTCTTTCTGTTTCATCATTTGCGCGAGGTTGAGCGTGGGTTTGACCTCGATCCCAAGGTTGGCGAATTCGGTACCCATGGCCGCGTCGTACAGTTCCGAAGCATGCAGCAAGGCCTTGGATGGCATGCAACCGACGTTCAGGCAAGTGCCGCCGAGGGTGGCGCGGCCTTCCACGCAAGCAGCCTTCAGGCCCAACTGGCCGGCGCGGATCGCCGCGTTATAACCACCGGGGCCGCCGCCCAGAATCACCACGTCATAGTTGCTCATGCTGTTACTCCAGGTTGGGAATGCGGATCGCTAAAAGTAGTGGTCGAATAAAATTACGTACGTAATATGTGCATTTCCGGACATTTCGGTCAAGGCTTCAGGCAAGCGACAGGTTGGACATCTTTAGATAAGTGCATTTGTGTACGAATATTTCACGCTTTTCGTTATATCGTAACGAATGGGCGAATGAACCAATGGCTTTGGGGTGATATGCAAGTCGATCTGGATGTCGATGGCACGCAAGTGACCGGGTTGCCGCGCTTTCAACAAGCGGCCACGCAGGGGCGGCGATTGCGTCGTCTGGCCATCGGTCTCGGCGCGTTGGCCGGGGCAGGGTGGGTGCTGGCGCTGTTTGTCGAGCTGTTTGCCGCGCAATCGATATGGCCGGCGTTGCTGATGAATCTGGGCGCGGCGTTGCTGGTGCTGGTCGCTGGCCTGCAGTCGGCGTGGTGGGTGACGCAATGGCGTGCGCGGGTCATGCACCCGGTGGCGCAGGAACCGCTGAACGAGGTCGAGCAAACGGCCCCTGATGGCTGGTACGAACGGCTGCTGGAGCGTTTGGGTCAGCGCGGCCTGCACCTGCTCGGTCAGATCGGCGCGGCCGCGTTGTGGCTGGGTGGCTGGTCAGTGCTGATAGTGCTCAGCATCGAACAGGTGTGGAATCTCGCGTTGCCGGCCGCGACCGTCGGTTTGTCGGCCACGGTGGGCGCAGCGCTGATGTTGCTGTTGGGTTTCGGCTTGCTGGTGCTGGAGCGGCAACTGGCTCAGGAAAACCCGGCGCAATGGCCGGAAGCCGGAAACCTCGCACAATTGGCGCGGGTGGCGATCATCAGTCTGGTGCTGGGCGCATTGTGTCTGCTGTTCGCCAGCGAGGCTTCGGTGTGGCCCGTGCGCCTTGCGGTATTGATTGGAATCTTGCCGGGACTGGTCGCGATCGAGTTGCTATTGCGCGCGGTCCTGTCGGTGTTCAGTCCCCGTCGCGAGCAGCTCGAACCGACCCTGCTGGCACGCAGTTTTGTCGCTGACATGCTGCGCTGGCCGCCGCAGCCACTGCTGGCCTTGCAGCACGAATTGCACAATCGTTTCGGCATCGATCTGCGTCAGATCTGGGCGTTCAGCTACATGCGCCGCGCCTTTCTGCCGGTGCTGGCGCTGGTCGCCGCCGTCGGCTGGATGCTGACCGGGATCCACGAAATCCCGCTGCAAGGGCGCGGTATCTACGAGCGTTTCGGCAAACCGGTGCAGGTGTTCGGCCCCGGATTGCACGCTGGGTTGCCGTGGCCGCTGGGCCGTGTATTGAGCGTCGAGAACGGCGTGGTGCATGAGTTGGCAACCAGCGTCGGTGATGCGCCTGCGCCGACCCAGGCCGAGCCAGCCGAAGCCCCGGCGCCGATGACCGCCAACCGCTTGTGGGATGCCAGCCACGTCAACGACAAATCCCAGGTGATCGCCAGCAGCCGTGGCGATCAGCAGAGCTTTCAGATCGTCAACATGGACGTGCGCTTCGTCTATCGCATCGGCCTGCGGGATCAGGATGCCTTGGCGGCTACCTACAACAGTGCCGATGTACCGAC
The DNA here is from genome assembly GCF_025466205.1 of Pseudomonas sp. 13B_3.2_Bac1. NCBI lineage: Bacteria > Pseudomonadati > Pseudomonadota > Gammaproteobacteria > Pseudomonadales > Pseudomonadaceae > Pseudomonas > Pseudomonas sp. 13B_3.2_Bac1. The sequence goes on along the minus strand of NZ_JANLOG010000158.1, from coordinate 35,929 downwards.
GCTGATCCGCAGCACCGCGAGCCGGATTCTGGTTCATGATTTCGCCTCGCGCACCCTCGACGGTTTGCTCGGTGCCGACCGGGTAGGGCTGGGCGAGGAAATCGGCCGCGCGGTGCAAAATGATCTGCAGCAACTCAACAGCGGCGTGGAAATTCTCGCCACGGTGGTGGAAGCGATTCACCCGCCAGCCGGTGCTGCCAACGCTTACCACAGCGTGCAAGCGGCGCAGATCGGCGCCCAGGCGTTGATCTCCCGTGAGCGCGGTGCGGCGGCCGAAGCCAGTAATCAGGCGCAATTGCAGGCCAGTCTCGCCCGCGATCAGGCCAGTGCCAGCGCCCGTGAAATCAACGCCACAGCGCAGGCGGCGGAACTGAAGTTCAGCGCTGAACAGAAAGCCTACGCCAGCGCCGGCCAGGCATTCGTGCTGGAACAATATCTGAGTCAGCTCAGCCTCGGCCTGAGCAAGGCCAAACTGCTGGTACTCGACCACCGTTTAGGCGGCAGCAGCAATGCGCCGACCATCGACCTGCGTACGTTCACGCTGCCGGCTGATCCGACGCCCGCGCGCACCCCCGCTCAACCAGGAGTTGCCCCTTGAGCCAGTCGCACACTCACGATTCCCATGACCACAGCGGCCACGATCACGGTCATGCCGGGCACCATCATCATGGGCATCATCACCATCACCACGGTGCGCCGGAAGAGGCGGGGCCGTTCCCGTGGCGGCGGATGGGCTGGGCGCTGTTGCTGGTGGCGTTTGCCATCGCTGCGGCAAGCCTGGTGCAGGTGCGCTCGGGCGAGGCGACCGTTATCACCCGTTTCGGCAATCCGTCGCGAGTGTTGCTTGATCCCGGTTTGAGCTGGCGTTGGCCGGCACCGTTCGAGGCGGCGATCCCGGTGGACCTGCGCCTGCGTACCACTTCCAGCGGCTTGCAGGATGTCGGCACCCGCGATGGTTTGCGCATCATCGTTCAGGCTTACGTGGCGTGGCAGGTGCAGGGCGACCCGGACAATGTGCAGCGTTTCATGCGCGCGGTGCAGAACCAGCCGGACGAAGCGGCACGGCAGATTCGCACCTTTGTCGGTTCGGCGCTGGAGACCACCGCCAGCAGTTTCGACCTAGCGGATCTGGTGAACACCGATGCCAGCAAAGTGCGTATTGCCGATTTCGAAGCGCAACTGCGTCAGCAAATCGACCAACAGTTGCTCGCGACTTACGGTGTGCGCGTGGTGCAGGTGGGCATCGAACGCCTGACCTTGCCTTCGGTGACCCTCACGGCCACGGTTGATCGGATGCGCGCCGAGCGTGAAACAATTGCCACTGAGCGCACCGCCATCGGCAAGCGTGAAGCCGCGCAGATTCGTTCTGCTGCCGAGCGCGATGCGCGAATTGTGCAGGCCGATGCCACGGTGAAAGCGGCAGAAATCGAAGCGCAGTCGCGAGTCGAAGCCGCGCAGATCTATGGACGCGCCTACGCTGGCTCGCCGCAGCTGTACAACCTGCTGCGCTCGCTCGATACCTTGGGCACCATCGTGACGCCGGATACCAAGCTGATCCTGCGCACCGACGCTGCGCCGTTCCGGGTATTGGTGGACGGCCCACCGAATGTCGAAAATAAATCCGGATCGCAGCCATGAGTGATGAAGTTCCACGTGGAACACATTCGCTGAGCAGTCCGTGGATTCAGGCCGGACGCCTGGCGTTTTTCGCCTTGTACGCAGTGACCGTACTGGCCGCGTTGGCTTGGGCGTTTTCCAATGTGCGGCAGATTGATCCGCAGAATCGCGCGGTGGTTCTGCACTTTGGCGCACTGCAGCGCATCCAGAATGCCGGCCTGTTGTTGGCCTGGCCGCAGCCGTTCGAGCAAGTGGTTTTGCTGCCAGCGGCGGATCGGGTGATTGAGCGCCGAGTGGAGAATCTGCTGCGCAGCAGCGAGGCGATCAAGGCTGATCGTGTTGCGACTTTCGCCACACCCTTGAGTGATGCGCTGGCTGGCTCCGGCTATTTGCTGACCGGCGACGCCGGCGTGGTGCAACTGGATGTGCGGGTGTTTTACAAAGTCACCGATCCCTATGACTTCGTATTGCAGGGCTACCATGTGCTGCCGGCACTGGATCGGCTGGTCACGCGCAGCGCTGTGTCCCTGACCGCCGCACGGGATCTGGATACGATTCTGGTCGCTCGACCGGAGTTGATCGGTGCCGACAATCAGGCCGCTGAGCGCCGCGAACGCTTGCGCGGTGATCTGGTGCAAGGCATCAACAAGCGTCTGGCTGAATTGAAGGCGAGCGGGCAGGGCATCGGCATCGAAGTGGCGCGGGTTGATGTTCAATCGAGTCTGCCCGACCCGGCCGTCAGCGCGTTCAATGCCGTTTTGACCGCCAGCCAACAAGCCGACAAAGCCGTCGCCAATGCACGCACCGAGGCGGAAAAGCTCACCCAGACCGCCAACGAGCAAGCTGACCGCACCCTGCAAGTGGCCCATGCGCAGGCCGGTGAGCGGCTGGCTAAGGCGTCGGCCGACACCGCCACGGTACTGAGCCTGGCCAAGGCGCAGCAGCAGGGCACCGACCCGCAGATGCTGCTGCGGCTGTACCGCGAACGTATGCCGAAGATTCTCGGGCAGGCCGGTTCCGTGACCACGGTCGATCCGAAAGACGATTCCCGCCTGATCATTCAGGGAGCCAGTAAATGACCGCGACCACAGCCGCACCGAGCTTGTTGTCCTCGGCCGAACAGCGCCGCGCTGCACGGCAATTGACCCTGGCGATGCTCGCCCTTGGCTTGCTCGGCCTCGGTCTGATCTGGCGTTGGCTGGTGCCGGAGCAAACCGGTGTCAGTCAGTTGCTGCTGGGTTTCGCCTCCTTATTAGTGGCGGTGCCGGTGATGCGCTCGGCGTGGTACAGCCTGCGTTATCCAAGCCTGCACGGCATCACCGATCAACTGATTGCCCTGGCGATGCTCGGTGCGTGGGCGACCGGCGATCTGCTGACGGCGGCGTTGCTGCCAATCATCATGATCTTCGGCCATGTGCTGGAAGAGCGCAGCGTGATCGGCTCGCAGGAAGCGATTCATGCTCTCGGCCAATTGACCCGCAGCCACGCGCGCAAGATTCAGGCGGACGGCTCGATCATCGAAGTCGATAACGGCACGCTCAAACCCGGCGATACGGTCGAGGTGCGTGCAGGAGATCGGGTGCCGGCGGATGGCCGGGTGCTGTTCGGTCAGGCCAGCCTTGACACGGCGTCGATCACCGGCGAATCGGTCCCGGTAGAAACGGCGGTGGGTATGACGGTGTTTGGCGGGGCGATCAACCTCGACGGCTTGCTGCGCATTGAGGTGACCCGTACCGGCGATCAATCGACGCTGGGCAAAGTCATCGCGCTGATGCAGAACGCCGAACGCTCGAAGCCACCGATCACCCGCCTGCTTGAACGTTATGCCGGCAGCTACATGGTGCTGGTGTTGCTGTTGGCGGCGGTGACCTGGTTTGTCACTAATGACGCGCAAGCGATGCTCGCGGTGCTGGTGGCGGCCTGTCCCTGTGCCTTGGTGCTGTCGGCACCGGCCACGGCGATTGCCGGAGTGGCGGTGGCGGCGCGCCACGGCATTCTGATCCGCAGTTCGGCGTTTCTCGAAGAACTGGCGGACCTCACCTCGTTGGTGGTCGACAAGACCGGCACCCTGACTTATGGCACCTTGCGTCTGCAATCGATCAACAGCCCGCGTCTGCAACAGTCCGCGGTCATGGCGTTGGCGGCCAGTCTTGGCGCGGCCAGCAGTCATCCGGTCAGCCGGGCACTGGCGGGGCTGGTCAGTCAGGAGCAGAGCCTGCCGCTGACGGACATTCACGAGCGTCAGGGCCTCGGGGTCGTGGCCATGACCGCGCAAGGCGAGGCGGCGCTGGGGCGTCCCGAACTGTTCGCGCAACTGGGCATCGTCACGACGACCGTTCCCGAGCACGATGGGCCGATCGCCGGGTTGGCGCTGAATGGCGAGTTTGTTGCCTGGTTGTTGTTGGCCGATAGCGTCAAACCGGAAGCCCGCTTTGCCCTCAATGAATTGCGCGAACTGGGGCTGGGTCGCCAACTGCTGCTGACCGGCGATCGCCAGAGTGTCGCCCAGACACTGGCCCGCGAAGTGGGCCTGCAAGAGGTGGAAGCCCAAGCGCTGCCCGAGGACAAACTCAACCGCGTGCTCAAGGAAATCGACAACGGTTTCCGGCCGATGGTGGTGGGTGATGGCATCAATGATTCGCTGGCGCTCAAGGCCGGCGTGGTCGGCGTGGCGATGGGCGCCGGCGGTGCCGACATCGCGCTGGCCTCGGCAGATATCGTATTGATCGGCAGTGACCTGCGCCGCCTCGGCACTTGTGTACGGCTCAGTCGCCAGTGCCGGCGGACCTTGCAGGTCAATGTGATCATCGGTCTGGGCTGGACCCTGGCGATCGTGGTGTTTGCGGCATTCGGTTGGCTCGGCGCGGCGGGGGCAATGATTGCCGCGCTATTGCACAACCTCAGTACGCTGCTGGTGTTGGGCAATGCCGGGCGTTTGCTGCGGTTTCAGGAGCCATTGCTCAAACTCAAGGATGATCACTGAAGCGAGTTTCATCGAACTGTGCGCCGAATAGACAGTCATCTATGGAAGAGGGCGCACACTTCTTTGCCGTTATCTGGGCTGAAACAGTGAGTGCATGACGGCATGTTGGAGCGTCTGGAACGATAGTGTCGGCTAATTAAATCGATAGCCTGCTATTTTTCAAGGATGGTCTACCCTCAGATCTGACGTCTGAAACAAGGGGGATTTTCCATGCTCGCGCAACTTCCACCAGCCTTACAGAATCTGCAGCTTCCGCTTCGCCTGCGGCTCTGGGACGGCCATGAGTTCAATCTGGGTCCGGCGCCCAGCGTTACCATCGTGGTCAAGGACCCGCAGATGGTCAGCCAGCTCTCGCATCCAAGTCTCGACGCGCTGGGGGCGGCGTTTGTCGAAGGCAAGCTTGAGCTGGAAGGCTCGATCAGCGAGGTCATCCGGGTCTGCGACGAATTGAGCAGCGCCTTGCTCAATGAGGACGACGATGCACAGCCTGTGCGTTCGGTGCACGACAAGGAAACCGACGCCAAGGCCATTTCCTATCACTACGACCTGTCCAACGCGTTCTACCAGTTGTGGCTGGACAGCGACATGGCGTATTCCTGCGCGTATTTCGAAACCGGCAGTGAAACCCTCGAACAGGCACAACAAGCCAAGTTCCGGCATCTGTGTCGCAAGCTGCGTTTGCAGCCGGGCGATTACCTGCTGGACGTGGGTTGTGGCTGGGGCGGTCTGGCCCGTTACGCGGCGCGTGAATTCGGCGCCAAGGTGTTCGGCATCACCCTGAGCAAGGAACAGCTGGAACTGGCCCGCGAGCGCGTCGAGGCCGAGGGCCTGGAAGACCAGGTTGAACTGCAATTGCTCGACTATCGCGATCTGCCGCAGGACGGGCGTTTCGACAAGGTGGTCAGCGTCGGCATGTTCGAACACGTCGGCCACGCCAACCTCGCTGAGTACTGCAAGGTCCTGTTCGGCGCGGTGAAGGAGGGCGGTCTGGTGATGAACCACGGCATCACCGCCAAACACACCGACGGCCGTCCGGTAGGCCGCGGCGCCGGCGACTTCATCGAGAAATACGTGTTCCCCAACGGCGAGCTGCCGCACCTGGCGATGATCTCGGCCGAGATCAGTGAAGCCGGGCTGGAGATCGTCGACGTCGAAAGCCTGCGTTTGCACTACGCGCGCACACTCGACCATTGGAGCGAGCGCCTGGAGGACAACCTCGAAGCCGCCGGGAAACTGGTGCCGGATCAGGCGCTGCGTATCTGGCGGCTGTATCTGGCCGGATGTGCCTACGCGTTCGCGCGTGGCTGGATCAATCTGCACCAGATTCTCGCGGTGAAGGCGCATCCGGATGGCAGCCATGAACTGCCCTGGACTCGCGACGACATCTACCACCCTTGATGCCTGAACCATGCCCTCTCGCTCGGAGAGGGTGATGGGGCTTGCTAGAGAATCGGTGAAATGAGCCGGGCGATCCGCATGCCGAGCTGTTGCAGGCGGTGGACTTCCCGGCTCTCTTCTTTGGCGACTTCGTAAGCCTGCTCGAAGTCATCGTTGAGCATCTGCTCTACGCGGGCAGCGAACTCGCAGTCGACGGTCAGCAGCATCACTTCGAAATTCAGCCGAAATGAGCGGTTGTCCAGATTGGCGCTGCCGATGGCGCTGATCTCGCTGTCGATCAACACCACTTTCTGATGCAGGAACCCCGGCTCGTAGCGGAACACCCGCACGCCGGCGCGCACCGCTTCGAACGCATAGAGGCTGGAAGCGGCGTAGACGATGCGGTGATCGGGGCGCGATGGCAGCAGCAGGCGTACATCGACGCCGCGCAGCACCGCCAGGCGCAACGCGGCGAAGACGGCCTCATCGGGAATGAAGTAAGGACTGGTGATCCACACCCGCTCGGTCGCGGCATGGATTGCTTCGACGAAGAATAGCGAACAGGTTTCGTAGGCATCGGCCGGGCCGCTTGCCAGCAACTGGCAGAGCACGCCGTCCTCCGGGTATACGTCCGGCAGGATCAGCGGCGGCAACGTGCGCGCGGCCCAGAACCAATCCTCGGCAAACGACTCCTGCATGCAGGCCACCACCGGCCCACGCACTTGCACGTGGGTGTCGCGCCATGGCGCCAGTGGCGGCTTCTCGCCCATGTATTCATCGCCGACGTTATGCCCGCCGACAAAGCCGAGTACGCCATCGACCACGACGATTTTGCGGTGGTTACGGAAATTTACCTGGAAGCGATTGAGCCAGCCGCTGCGCGTGGCGAAGGCTTTGACCTCGATACCGCCATCGCGCAGCGCCTGCACATAACTGTGGGGCAGGGCGTGGCTGCCGATCCGGTCGTAGAGCAGATGAATCGCCACGCCCTCAGCCGCTTTCTTCAGCAACAGATCGCGCAGGCGCTGCCCGAGGCGGTCGTCATGGATGATGAAAAACTGGATCAGCACGGCTTCGCGCGCTTGATCGATTGCCTGGAAAATCGCCTCGAAGGTGGCGTGTCCATTCACCAGCAGCTGCACTTCGTTGTTTGCCAGGCACGGCATGCGCCCCAGCTTGGGCATGGCACGTAGGGAGGCATAGGCTTTCGACGCGCGGGCGGTGAGCGCTTCTTCCACCCACGGGCGCCAGTTCAGCTCGGATATCGCCTGGCGCATCTGTTCGTTGGCCTGACGGCGCGCCTTGATGTAACCGTCGAAAGTGCTGCGGCCGAACACCAGGTAGGGGATGAGGGTCAGATAAGGAATGAAAATAAGCGACAATGCCCAGGCGATCGAGCCTTGGGCGGTGCGCACCGTCAGCACCGCGTGGATCGCGGCGATCAAGCCGAGGCTATGTATAAGAGCGATCAGATAACCGAAAATGTGCGGTCCAAAATAATCCATGGGGCAACCTTGCTCCTGAAGATTCAATGCGTAACAGACCATGTTCCGAGGCGATTGTCGCTATTTAATTGGCGCATGAACCGAAGCAATCGGCCGGCGTCTAACGGCCACTACTGATCAGGAGTTTTTCGATGAACGTTCGTCTGCTGGGTTTGGCACTGGGCCTGGGTTTGGCAATGCCAGTGATTGCGCAGGCACAAATGCTGCAGCCGGGGCTATGGGAAATGACCTCGAGCAACGTCAAGGTCGATGACCAGCCAATGGATGTGCAGTCGATCCTCGGTCAGTTGCAAGGCCAGATGACGCCGCAACAGCGCGCGGCGCTGGAAAAGAACGGAATCAACATCGGTGGCAAGGGCATCCGCGCCTGCCTGACACCGCAGCAAGTGGCGACCAACGATATTCCGCTGGCCGATCCGCAGTCGGGTTGCAAACAGCAGATCACCGAGCGCACCGGTAATCAGTGGAAATTCCGCTTCAGTTGCCCGAAAGCGCAAGGCACCGGTGTCGCGACGTTTGTCAGTGATCGTGAGTTCACCACCGTGGCCAACGGCACGTTCAACGCCATCGGGATCAACCAGAAGGGCAGCTTGGAAACCCGCGCGGTGTGGTTGGGTCAGGATTGCGGCACGGTGAAGCCAAGAGCTTAAAAGCTTCGCGAGCAGGCTCGCTCCCACAAAGCCAGTGCGATTCCTTGTGGGAGCGAGCCTGCTCGCGAAGACGTCCTGTCAGACACCTGATCATTCAGCGCATAAACCGCAGCGGCAGGCCCTGACATCCTTCGTTAATACGCTGCTCGCGCCAGGCAATCTGCCCCGACACCAACGTCGTATTCACCCGATAGCGGAAAGTCTTGTCAGCAAACGGCGTCCACCCGCACTGCGACAGGATCGGTTGCCGCGACACCTCCAGAGCCGCTGGCTCAACCAGCACCAGATCCGCCCAATACCCCTCCCGCAAATAACCTCGATCCGGAATCGCAAACAGATCCGCCACCCGATGGCTGGTCTTCGCCACCAGCGTGGTGATCGGCAGCACGCCATCGGCCACCAGTTCCAATAGCGCCGGCAAAGCGTGTTGCACCAGCGGCAAACCGGACGGCGCTTCGGCATATGGGCGCTGTTTTTCCGCCCAGGTATGTGGCGCGTGATCGCTGCCGATCACGTCCAGTCGATTGCTCAGTAGCGCCGCGCGCAAGGCATCGCGGTCGGCTCGGGTCTTGATCGCCGGGTTGCATTTGATCAGGTTGCCGACGGCTGGATAGTCGCTTTCATCGAACAGCAGGTGATGCAGGCAGACTTCAGCAGTGATGTGTTTTTGCGCGAGTGGTTTGTCTTCGAACAACGCCAGCTCGCGGGCGGTGGTCAGGTGTAAAACGTGCAGGCGGGTGCCGTGACGTCTGGCCAGTTCCACCGCCAGTGAAGAAGAGCGGTAGCAAGCCTCGGCATCGCGAATCAAGGCATGGATATTGGCCGGCAGGTGCTCACCCAGGCGCGCACGCAGTCGCACTGCGTTGGCCTCGATGCTCGGCGTGTGTTCACAGTGGGCCAGCAGAATCGTCGGCACTTCGGCGAACAGGCGCTCGAGAATCTTGGGATCATCCACCAGCAGATTGCCGGTGGAGGCGCCCATGAACACTTTGACCCCGGCCACTTCGCAGGGGTTGAGCGCGGCGACGGTGTCGAGGTTGTCCTGGCTCACGCCGAAGTGAAAGCCGTAGTTGGCCACAGAGTTGATCGCCGCCCGACGCTTTTTATCCGCCAGTGCTTCGAGGGTGAGGGTGGCCGGTTGGGTGTTGGGCATGTCCATGAAACTGGTGATGCCGCCCGCCACCGCCGCTCGAGACTCGGTGTGAATGCAGCCCTTGTCCGGCGCCCCCGGTTCGCGAAAATGCACTTGGTCATCGATCATCCCCGGCAACAGCCATTGGCCGTTGGCGTCGATTTCCACCCGCGCAGTTTCACCGTCGATGCTGCGCGCAATCTTGACGATGCGGCCATGGCTGACCAACAGATCGCCGTCGAACTCGCGTCCTTCGTTGACCAGTCTGGCGTTGCGAATCAGCACGCTGCTCATGGTTCAGAACTCGTTCTGCAAGGCTTTGTAACCGCGCACCAGATCGACGTTGGTGCGCGCCACGTCTTCGGAAAACTCCGAGGCGCTGACACTCACCGGCGGGAACTGCGAGAGGTCGGTGTTGGGGCCGATGCGGGTGGTGGAGGGCACGTAGAACGCGTCCGGCAAATCGCGGCCATCGACCACCGAGTTGTGCCGCACCACGCAGCCATCACCGACCACGCAATTGAACAACACACTGTTGAAGCCGATGAACACGCGGTCGCCAACCACGCACGGACCGTGCACGATCGAGCGGTGAGCGATCGAGCTGAACTCACCGATGGTCACTGCCGCGCCGGATTTGGAGTGGATCACCACGCCGTCCTGAATATTCGAATTGGCACCGATGGTGATCGGCTCCATCGCTCCCGAAGCATCGACTTCGTCGGCGCGGATCACCGCGTAGGGGCCGACGAAAACGTTCTCGCCGATGATTACCTTGCCGCAGATGATCGCGGTTTTGTCGACGTAGGCTGACTCGGCAATTTGCGGCAGATCGCCTGAAGGATTCTTGCGGATCATGGCTGGCTCAGTGCGTCGTAAAGGGTGTTGAGGTTGTATTCGAACAGCCCGGTAAAGGTGCTGGCCGGGCCGCTGGCGGCGAGGGCATCGGAGTACAACGTACCGCCGATATGCGCGCCGCTCTCATCAGCGATCTGCTTGAGCAGGCGCGCGTCCTTGATGTTTTCCATGAACACCGCTTTGACCCTGGCCTGACGGATCTGGGTAATCAACGCGGCGACTTCGGCGGCCGATGGCTCGCGTTCGGTGGACAGACCTTGCGGCGCCATGAAGTCGATGCCGTAGGCCTGACCGAGATAACCGAAGGCATCGTGGCTGGTGACGATCTTGCGATTGCCCGGCGGCAGTGAACCGAGCTTGACCTTGGCTTCGGCGAGCAGGGCGTAGATCTGTTTCAGATAGGCCTGGCTGTTGCGCTGGTATTCGGCTTGGTTCGCCGGATCGGCGGCGATCAGCGCCTTGGTGATGTTGGCGATGTACAACTCGGTGTTCGCCAGATTGTGCCAGGCGTGCGGGTCGGGAACGCTCTCGCCGTCTTCATCCAGCGAGCGTGGAATCACGCCATGACTGGCACTGATGACAGGGGCTTTGGTCTCGGTGCTGGTGACCAGGCGATCGAGCCATGGTTCGAAACCGAGGCCGTTCTTGATGATCAGCCTGGCCTTGAGCAGCGCTTTGGCGTCATCGGGCGTCGGTTCATACGTGTGGGCATCGGCGTCCGGGCCGACCATGTTGGTGATCTGAATATGCTCGCCCCCCACCTGATGAACCATGTCGGCGAGGATGCTGAAGCTGGTGACCACCGGCAATTTTTCCGCCGCCGACAACGACATCGACAGCATCAGGCTGAACAACACGAGTAGAGCACGCATCGGGAAACACCTCATTGGGATGTGAGCAAAGGCGGGCGGCGCAGCAAACCGTGCACCGGTCCGAACACCACGGACAGCAGATAACCGATGCCGGCGACCAGCACGATCGCCGGACCGCTCGGCAGCGAGTAGTAGAACGAGATCAACAATCCGCACCCCACCGAGAGGCAGCCAATGAGCGCCGAGATGGCAATCAGGCTCGGCAGGCGCCGACTCCAGAATCGTGAAGCGGCGGCGGGCAGCATCATCAGACCCACCACCATCAAGGCGCCGATGGCCTGGAAACCGATCACCAGATTGAGCACCACCAAGGTCAGGAACACGCCGTGGGCGAGTGGACCGAGACGGCTGACGGTTTGCAGGAATAGCGGATCGAGGGTGTCCAGCAGCAGCGGTTTGTAGATCAGAGTCATGGCGATCAGGCTCAGCCCCGACACCCACAACATGCCGTTGAGGGTCGGACCGTCGACGGCGAGTGCCGAGCCGAACAGCAAGTGCAACAGGTCGAGACGCTTGCCGGCGATGCCTAGAATCAACACGCCGCTGGCGAGCGAGATCGGATAGATCGCGGCGAGGCTGGCGTCTTCGCGCAGACCGGTGCGACGGGTGATCCAGGCGGCGAGACCGGCCATGCCCAGGCCGGCGCCGAGGCCGCCGAGTGTCAGTGCCGGCAGACTCAGACCGGCGAACCAGAAGCCCAGCGCCGCACCGGGGAGGATGCCGTGGGCGACGGCGTCACCGATCAGGCTCATGCGCCGCAGGATCAGAAACACGCCAAGCGGAGCCGTGCTGCAGGCCAGTACCACACCGCCGAGCAGTGCGCGGCGCATGAACACGAACTCGTTGAACGGTTGCCAGAGGTGGCTGACGGTGAGCATCAGGCCACCTGCGTGTTGGGTGTTTGCTGGATCAGTTCGGCACTGGTGCCGAACACGCACTGACGATTTTTGATCAGCAATGTCTGCGGGATGTGTTGGCGCACCGCGGCGAGGTCGTGGCAGACCACCAGCAGTGTTCGCCCTTCGGCATGCCAGGCGTGGAGGTGTTGCCAGAGTAACTGCTGGCCCAGCTCATCGAGGGCAGCGTGGGGTTCGTCGAGGAGTAGTAACGGGGCGTCCGTCAGACTCAAACGGGCGAGCAGGGCGCGTTGCAATTCACCGCCGGAAAGGGCCATCAGCGGACGTTTTTCCAATCCGCTCAAGTGCCAGTTTTCCAGTGCACTGGCGAGTCGTTGCGCGCGCAGTTGCGTCGACAATCGGCGGCCCCAGAAACCCGCGGCCACCAGTTCTTCGAGGCTGATGGGGAACTGTCGGTCGAGGTGTTGCTGTTGCGGCAGGAACGCCAAGCCGCCCTGACGTGGAACACCCAGTGCGACTTTTCCCGATAAAGGCTTCTGCAATCCGGCGATGACTTTCAGCAGGCTGCTTTTACCGCAGCCGTTGGCGCCGATGATGGCGCTGAGGCTGCCGTGTTGCAGCGAGAGCGTCAGTGGCGAAGTCAGTGGTTGGCCGGGTGCGCCCCAAGTCAGGGTCTGGCAACGGATCATGCGAGTTCTCGGTGCCAGTGGCTTTCCGCGACAGCGTCGTGGGCGTGCAGGCTTTCGGCGTGGATTACCCGCAGGTGGAAACCACTGACGCCGGGGGAGCGGCGCAGGGCCAGATTGAGTCGTCGCGCGGCGTCTTCGCAGAACATCAGGTTTTGCCCATTGGCCAGAGCGAAGGCTTGTTCGTCGGCGCGTTTCACGGCGGTTTGTACGGCGGTGCCGAGTGCCGCTTCGGCATCATTGATGATGACGCTCAGAGGTAGCTCGTCGATGAACTCGTCGAGATGCATATGCAGTTGCGCGGTGCTGCGTTGGCTGTGCGGGGTGGCGACAATGCCTTGGCTTGATCCAAGCCAAGCCAACACTTCGGCATGTTGCAGTGGCTTGTTGGCGAAATCATTGATGAATTGCTGCTGAATCAACTGCCGCGCCAACGCTGCTGAGCAGGGGCAAGTTGAGGAGTAAGGCACTTCGATTTTCAGTTCCACGTGGAACACTTTGCTTTTCAGGCTGGCACAAATGCTCACTGGATAGCTCTTCCAGCCGGCCAGAGGGCTGACTAACGCAGGCCTTTTCAGCAGTACTCCGCAATGGATGTTCAGGTAGGCGCTGTTGGATAAACCTTCGTGGCTGATCAGAAAATCCTCGAGTACCTCGCGCAATAAGACGGGAGAGAGGTTGTGCCGTTCAAGCGCCGCCAGCGCCAGATACAGCCGCGACATGTGAATACCGCGCGACTCGCCATCATCGAGACTGACGCCTGCATCTGCTTTTGCGCTCAGACGTTGGCCTTCCAATAGAACAGGCAGAGCGATACCGCACATGCCCACCCAATCAAGCGGTAACGCCTGGCGAGCGACTTGAGTCGCTATATCCGGAAGTGTCAGCGAATTCATGTTCGGAACCATCGTGTTGATTGAATTGGATGTTACATTATAACAATTCAAATCACGATAGCTTTTTCATGAACGGGCTTTCATATGAACAGACGTCATCTGCTCAATCTGCTGCTGGCCAGTACGGCCTTGGCTTTCCCCTTCAGTGTCTCGGCCACACAAATTCGCAATGCGCGGCTCTGGCGCTCGGATGAAAAGCTGCGATTGGTGTTCGACCTGAGCGGTCCGGTGCGCTACAAAACTTTCTCCCTGAGCGCTCCAGAACGCCTGATCATTGACCTTTCAGGGGCGAGTTTGAGCGGTGATTTCAGCCAGTTGCTGCTTGCCGATACCGCTATTCGCTCCATTCGATCAGGTCACTTTGGTCAGGGTGATACACGGATTGTTCTCGACCTGAACCATCCAGTGCTGTTGAACAGCTTCCTTTTGGCGCCCGAAGATGGCCAAGGACACCGCTTGGTGCTTGATCTGGTGAACGCCAAACAGGCATCAAGTGCGGCAATGGTTCCACGTGAAACACCCTTGAATAAAACTCACCCCAAGCGCGACATCATCGTCGTCGTAGACCCCGGGCACGGCGGAAAAGACCCGGGCGCGGTTGGTGCCAAAGGTGAGCGGGAAAAAGATGTGGTGCTGTCCATCGCGCAATTACTCGCCAAACGGCTGAAGAGGGAGAAAGGCTTCGACGTGAAACTGGTGCGCAATGATGATTTCTTCGTGCCACTTCGCAAACGGGTGGATATAGCGCGCCAGCACAAGGCCGACATGTTTATCTCAGTGCATGCCGATGCGGCGCCACGTCTGACGGCGTCGGGAGCGTCTGTGTATTGCCTGTCCGAGGGTGGCGCGACGTCTGCGACTGCGCGCTTCATGGCGCAGCGGGAGAATGGCGCGGATCTGCTCGGTGCGACCAGTCTGCTCAACCTCAAGGACAAGGATCCGATGCTCGCCGGAGTGATCCTCGACATGTCGATGAACGCCACCATCGCCGCCAGTCTGCAACTCGGCAGCACGGTTCTCGGCAGTCTGGCAGGCATTACCACGCTGCATCAGAAGCGCGTGGAGCAGGCAGGATTTGCCGTGTTGAAGTCGCCGGACGTGCCGTCGATTCTGGTGGAAACCGGCTTCATTTCCAACGCCCGAGACAGTCAGCGACTGATCACGCCTCGGCATCAGCAAGCCGTGGCGGATGGTTTGTTCGAAGGGCTACAGCGTTACTTTCAGAAGAATCCACCAGTCGACAGCTATATCGCCTGGCAGCAGGAGCAGCAAAACGCGCAGGTTTAGCAGCCAGTGATCCGGCTGCAGGTGAACTTCGCGCTACTGCCGCCAGAGCTGGAAAAGCGATTGATCGTCGTCCAACCGACGCGACGGGTGTAGCCCACCCAGGCTTCCCCGTCAGAGGCGATCCCGGTAAAGAACGTCAGTTGGCCGAAACGGCTGTTGGTCTGCGCCCAGTAGCGGTTGCCGTCCTTTTCAAAGCCCCGCAGATAAATTGTGCTGCCCACCGTGTTCACGCTGTAGGCATTGCCTTGCGCGTCGATGCAGGCCAGCAGATTGGCGCTGTGTGTGCAGTTGGCGAGTGTGGGAATTTGCCCCCAGGCGTCGGCCCCCGACAGCAACGCGAGACTCAGCAGCGAGCATTTCAAAGCAGTTTTCATCTCGGTTCCCAATGGGCAGATTGCTTGCAGCTTCCTGCGCTTTATCGGTTTGGGCAAGAGCGGGGCTGGCTTATTCATATTGTTATACTATAACATTAATTTGTATTGAGTCTGAGTTCGCCGATTTCAAGCGTCTGCTTCTACCAGATCGCTGTTTTGAAGCCATAGAACGCGGTGCGCTACGCCAAACCAGGCCAACGTGCACATCGGCCACCATTTGATGAGGATTATCCAATGTCATCTCCGCTTCCCGTGACCATTCTTTCGGGCTTTCTCGGTGCCGGAAAAAGTACACTTTTAAATTACGTACTACGTAATCGAGAAGGCTTGCGCGTTGCTGTTATCGTTAACGATATGAGCGAGATCAACATTGATGGTAGCGAAGTTCAGCGCGATGTCAGCTTGAACCGTGCTGAAGAAAAACTGGTGGAGATGAGTAACGGTTGTATCTGCTGTACGTTACGCGAGGACCTGCTCGAAGAAGTCAGCAAGCTCGCCCGCGAAGGACGATTCGATTACCTGCTCATCGAATCCACCGGCATTTCCGAGCCGCTACCGGTCGCCGAAACGTTCACCTTCCGTGACGAGCAGGGCCAGAGCCTCGCCGACGTCGCACGCCTCGACACCATGGTGACGGTAGTCGACGGCGTGAATTTCCTCCTCGACTACCAGGCGGCCGAGAGTCTGGCTTCCCGAGGCGAGACCTTGGGCGATGAAGACGAACGCTCGATCACCGATCTGCTGATCGAACAAATCGAGTTCGCCGACGTACTGCTGATCAGCAAAATCGACCTCATCAGCCGCCAGGAGCGCGAAGAGCTTATGGCAATCCTCAAGCGCCTCAATGCCCAGGCGGAGATCATTGCAATGGTGATGGGCGAGGTGCCGGTGGAGAAAATCCTCAACACGGGCCGATTCGACTTCGAGAAAGCCGCTCAGGCCCCGGGCTGGTTGCAGGAATTGCGCGGTGAGCACGTGCCGGAAACCACGGAATACGGCATCGCCTCGACGGCCTACCGCGCACGCCGCCCGTTCCATCCGCAGCGCTTCTTCAACTTCATCGATCGCCCATGGCCGAACGGCAAACTGCTGCGCTCCAAAGGCTTCTTCTGGCTCGCCAGCAAACCCTCCGACGCAGGCAGTTGGTCGCAGGCCGGCGGTTTGATGCGCCATGGTTTCGCAGGCCGCTGGTGGCGTTTCGTGCCGAAAAACCAATGGCCGCAGGATCAGGAAAGTACCGCAGCGATCATGGAAAACTGGACGCCGAGCGTCGGAGATTGTCGTCAGGAGCTGGTATTCATCGGCCAGAACATCGACTTCGTACAGCTCAAGTCGGATCTCGATGCCTGCCTGCTGACTGACGAAGAAATGGCCATTGGCGTAGACGGTTGGCGCCGGCTGCCGGATCCGTTCGGCCCTTGGCACGAAGAGGCCGCCTGATGCTCGCGCTCAAGTTGCAGCAAAACCGGGCGCGCCATCAGCATCAGGGAGCGACGCCGAAAACGCTGACGCGAATCCTCGAAGACGACGTCAATCTTGCGGTCTGGCAGCGCCAACTGCCGCTGCACATCGCCGATTTTGCAGAATTGCTGCTGTCGCTCAACGAGCCTCTGGCGGAATCGCTGTGCATCGAACTGCCGGATGAAGACGCCGACCCTGATCTGAAAGGATTGGCCGCCGGATTCCGTGATCTGCAAGGCTACGAAGCCTTCATCGCTGACCTGCAATGGCTGGTGAGTGCCTTCGCCTGTCTGCTGGGGGCACGGCGTATCGGTTTGCGCCTGCGGGTGTTGGATAAAGCCATGTGCCCACGTTTCCATGTCGATTATGTGCCGGTGCGCTTGATCACAACCTTTGCGGGGATTGGCAGCCAGTGGCTCAAGGAGGGCGTGATGGATCGCGAGCAACTGGGCCAGGCCAACGCCGAGCCACAGGGCATGAGCCAAATCCAGCAACTCAAACGGGGTGATGTGGCGCTATTGAAGGGCGAGAAGTGGCTCGGCAATGAAGGCTTTGGCCTGATTCATCGCTCCCCGCAACCGGCGGCGGGTGAGCGACGGCTGCTGCTGACCCTCGACTGGCTCGGCTGACAGCTCAAGGCTTGAGCCACTGGCCCTGGCTTTGGCCTTCGCAGTACGGCTGCAAATACGCCGCGTCGGAGGCGACACCGTAATAGTGGATATCCTGGCGATAGGGCATATTGGCGACTTGCGCGTTGCTGCACACGCCGAACGCGCCGCTCGGGCATTGATCGACGTACTGCACCTCGACTTTCTGCCCGGCCAAGGTCGGTTGGCAGAAGCCGTCGCTAAACAGCTTCTCGGGAATATTGCGGTTTTGCTGGCAGACTTTAACGTCAAGTCGCTCGCCCTGGCTGTGCACCACGCAGGCCTGGGCCCAGGCTTCGCTCGACAGCAGCATCAACAGCAACGACCATCCCATCCAACGCATGCCCAATCCCCTCAGAAAACTCCCAGTCATGTTGCAGAACATTCCTACCCATGTCATCGCCGGCCCTTTGGGCGCCGGCAAGACCAGTCTGATTCGCCAGCTCATGGCCCAGCGGCCGGAAGGCGAGCGCTGGGCGGTGCTGATCAATGAGTTCGGCCAGATCGGCCTCGATGCCGCGTTGCTGACCCGCGACGCCGATGGTATCGCACTGGGCGAGGTCGCCGGAGGGTGTCTGTGTTGCGTGAATGGTGCGCCGTTTCAAATCGGCCTCGGCCGTTTGCTGCGCAAGGCCCGGCCGGATCGGCTGTTCATTGAGCCGTCCGGGCTGGGCCATCCGGCGCAGTTGCTCAAGCAGTTAAGCGAAGCGCCGTGGCGTGGTGTACTGGCGGTACAGCCCTGTGTGTCAGTGCTGGATGCCCAGGCGCTGGCAGCCGGGAAAGCGCTGCCGCCCGCTCAGCAGGAGGCTTTGGGCAACGCCGGTCTGCTGTTACTGAACAAGGCAGAAAGTCTGAATGAGGCTGTTCGGCAGACCATCGCCGAGCGTTTGCCGGCAGTCAAACTGATCTGGACGCAGCAGGCGCAACTACCGTTGCGTGAGTTGCCGGGTGTGGCTGCGCAAGCAATGGCAGGTGTGGATAACCTCATCGTGCCGCAGGGATTGGGGTCGATTCCGGCGATCTGGAGCGATCCGCAATCGCCGATTTGCCTGAGTCAGGCACAGGAGGGCGGTTGGAGCATTGGTTGGCGCTGGCACCCGGGACAGAGGTTCGATACGCAACGCCTGAGCCAATGGCTGCAAAGCCTGGACTGGCGACGGGCCAAACTGGTTATCCACAGCGCACAGGGTTGGGTTTCAGCCAATGCCCTGGATAACGCTGAACTGAATTGGCAACCCAGCGAGTGGCGCCGGGATTCACGTATCGAGCTGATCTTTGCCGACGCGCAAAGTGTCGAGGATTTGCAGGTAGGCCTGGCGCAATGCCGGGTTCAGGCGGGTTAGCTTAAGGCTTCCACTTGTTGTGATCCTGACGCCACTGGCTCAGCTCGATCACTTCGGCCCGTGGGCGGGTGACCTCGACCACGGGTGGCGTGTCGTCGAACGGTGCCGGGTAGGGCGCCAGTTCGATCTGTGCGCTGTGTGCGCCAAACTGGGTGATGGTGCCGTTGTGCCGGGTTTCGCCGGTCACGGTGAACTCGAAGTTGTAGACCCGGGCCAGGCGCCGCCGGCCGCTGCCATCCTTGATCAAACCGATTTTTTTCAACGCGACGTTGCCGTCCAGCAGTTCGACGCCGACGTTGATGCAATGCTGCTTGACCCGTTCCAGCGCCCGCTCGCGCAAGCCGTGGTTGTGCCAAAGCCATGCGCCGGCAGCGGCGAACAGCATCAGCACGAAGATGTTTTCGAGGGTCAGCATCAACAGGAAACTCCAAAAGATAAGCTCAGCTTAACTGCGTCGCCGGTCTGTCGTACAGGCTGTGTTTCGTCGCATACTGCGCGGCTTGAATTTCAATCGTTTTACGGAATAACCCGAATGAAACGTACGCCTCATCTGCTCGCCATTCAGTCCCATGTGGTCTTCGGCCATGCCGGCAACAGCGCCGCGGTTTTTCCGATGCAGCGGGTCGGGGTGAATGTCTGGCCGCTCAACACCGTGCAGTTTTCCAACCACACCCAGTACGGGCAGTGGGCCGGTGAAGTGCTGTCGCCGCACCAGATCCCCGAACTGGTCGAAGGCATTGCCGCCATTGGCGAGCTGGGCAACTGCGACGCCGTGCTCTCCGGTTATCTGGGCAGCGCGGCGCAGGGCCGGGCGATTCTCAGTGGTGTCGAGCGCATCAAATCGGTCAATCCGAAGGCGTTGTACCTGTGCGACCCGGTAATGGGTCATCCGGAGAAAGGCTGCAGTGTGCCGACCGAAGTCAGCGATTTCCTGCTGGAAGAAGCGGCAGCCGTGGCGGACATCATGTGCCCGAACCAGCTGGAGCTGGACAGCTTCTCCGGGCGCAAGCCGCAGTCCTTGTTTGATTGCCTGGGGATGGCCCGGGCACTGCTGGCACGCGGCCCGAAAGCGGTGCTGGTCAAACACCTGGATTATCCGGGCAAACCGGCGGACGGTTTCGAGATGTTGCTGGTGACCGCCGACGAAAGCTGGCACCTGCGCCGTCCGCTGCTGGCGTTTCCGCGTCAACCGGTGGGTGTGGGCGATCTGACGTCCGGTTTGTTCCTGGCACGGGTGCTGCTCGGTGACAGTCTGGTGGCGGCGTTTGAATTCACTGCAGCGGCGGTGCATGAAGTGCTGCTGGAAACCCAGGCGTGTGCCAGTTACGAGCTGCAACTGGTGCGGGCGCAGGACCGGATCGCGCATCCGCGGGTGAAGTTCGAGGCGACGGCGATCAGTTTGTAAAACCGCGTTACACCCATTCGCGAGCAAGCCCGCTCCCACCTTCGACCGCGTTCTCATGGGCGGACTGCGATTGAAGGTGGGAGCGGGCTTGCTCGCGAAGGCTATCTATAAAAGCAACATCATTCCAAAGGATCGATCAGGCGTCGCCCTTGATCTCCTGATAGCGCTTCTCCAGCTCCTGGCGAATCTGCCGGCGCTGCTGGGCCTGCATGTAGCGACGCTTGTCTTCGCTGTTCTGCGGTTGCAGTGGCGGTACGGCGGCAGGTTTGCGCTGGTCATCCACCGCGACCATGGTGAAGAAGCAGCTATTGGTGTGGCGTACCGAGCGCTCGCGGATGTTCTCGGTCACCACTTTGATGCCGACCTCCATCGAGGTGTTGCCGGTGTAGTTGACCGACGCAAGGAAGGTTACCAGTTCGCCGACATGGATCGGCTCGCGGAAAATCACCTGATCCACCGACAGCGTTACCACGTAGCGGCCGGCATAGCGGCTCGCGCAGGCGTAGGCCACTTCGTCGAGGTATTTGAGCAGGGTACCGCCGTGGACATTGCCAGAGAAGTTGGCCATGTCGGGGGTCATCAATACCGTCATCGACAGTTGGGCGTTTCCGGGTTCCATAACGTTCTCACGGATCAAGGCTGGATGGCTGGACGCACCTCTGCGGGTGCCTGGTGGCTTTTTCAAAAGCACCGTTATCGGGACGCCAGACGAGTGGCTGCCGTCACGCCGCGACCGATCTGTTTCCTTATATTGCACCGCCTTCCAGCCGGAAGTCGCGGTGTTAACCTGCAAAAGGCCCTGCCCAAGGGCAATTCCCACACGAAAAGCGGATTTTTACCCAGCTCGCTCAGACCTTTCTGATGTCTGACGGCGGGTCACGTCATACAAGGAGCCCACACCATGCATGCCATCAGCTTTATTCAGGACCTGGCAGTGATCATGTTGGTCGCAGGTGTGGTCACCGTGCTGTTTCACCGCTTCAAGCAGCCGGTGGTGCTCGGCTACATCGTCGCCGGTTTCATCATCGGGCCGCACACGCCGCCGTTTGGCCTGATCCACGACGAAGAAACCATCAAGACCCTCGCCGAGCTGGGGGTGATTTTTCTGATGTTCTGCCTCGGGCTGGAATTCAGTCTGCGCAAGTTGTTCAAGGTTGGCGCCACGGCGTTTATCGCGGCGTTCCTCGAAATCGTCCTGATGATCTGGATCGGGTACGAGATCGGTCGCTGGTTCGACTGGAACACCATGGACTCGCTGTTCCTCGGCGCGATCCTCGCCATCTCCTCAACCACCATCATCGTCAAGGCGCTTAACGACCTGAAGATGAAGAACGAGCGCTTTGCGCAGCTGATCTTCGGCGTACTGATCGTCGAGGACATCCTCGGCATCGGCATCATCGCCTTGCTGTCGAGTATCGCGGTCAGCGGCACGGTCAGCTCCGGCGAAGTCTTCTCCACGGTCGGCAAGCTGTCGCTGTTCATGATCGTTGCGCTGGTGGTGGGCATTCTGCTGGTGCCGCGTCTGTTGGCTTATGTCGCCAAATTCGAAAGCAACGAGATGCTGCTGATCACCGTGCTTGGCCTGTGCTTCGGTTTCTGCCTGCTGGTGGTCAAGCTTGAATACAGCATGGTGCTCGGCGCCTTCCTGATCGGCGCGATCATGGCCGAGTCGCGGCAACTGCTGAAGATCGAACGGCTGATCGAGCCGGTTCGCGACCTGTTCAGTGCAATCTTCTTCGTCGCCATCGGCCTGATGCTCGATCCTATGATCCTGCTGCAATACGCGTGGCCGATTGCAGTCATTACCGTGGCGGTGGTGCTCGGCAAGATGTTGTCCTGCGGCCTCGGGGCGTTTATCGCCGGCAATGACGGACGAACCTCACTGCGTGTGGGGATGGGGCTGTCACAGATTGGCGAATTTTCCTTCATCATCGCCGCGCTCGGGATGACGCTGCAGGTCACCAGCAACTTTCTGTATCCCGTCGCGGTGGCGGTGTCGGTGATCACCACGCTACTGACGCCGTACCTGATTCGCGCGGCCGACCCGTTGTCGATCAAGCTCTCGGCGGCGGTGCCCAAGCGTTTGGGCCGGGTGTTCGGCATGTATGGCGAATGGCTGCGCAGCATTCAGCCGCAAGGCGAGGGCGCGATGCTGGCGGCGATGATCCGGCGGATCCTGTTGCAGGTCGGGGTCAATCTGGCGCTGGTGATCGCGATCTTCTTCAGCGGCGCGTTCTTTGCCGGACGGCTGTCGGTTTGGATGCAGGACTGGATCGGTGATCCGAGCTGGCAGAAGGCGTTGATCTGGGGCGGGGCGCTGCTGCTGTCACTGCCATTCCTGATCGCGGCGTATCGCAAGCTCAAGGCGCTGTCGATGCTGCTGGCGGAAATGGGCGTGAAGCCGGAGATGGCCGGGCGTCACACGCAGCGAGTGCGTCGGGTGATCTCCGAAGTGATCCCGATCCTCTCGCTGCTGGTGATCTTCCTGCTGTTGGCAGCCTTGTCGGCCAGTATCCTGCCGACCAACAAGTTGCTGGTGCTGGTCGCCGTGGTCGCGGCCGCCGTTGCGGCGCTGCTCTGGCGCTGGTTCATCCGCGTGCACACGCGGATGCAGGTGGCCCTGCTGGAAACCCTCGACAACCACAAGGAGTCGTCGGGGCACTGACCGGCCCGGGCATCCGGCTAATCAGCTCTCCAGCCAGACGTCCCGCGCCCAATGCCACACCGATTCCCAGGATTCTTCGGTGATCAACTCTTCTTCGCCGGACCACAGCACTACGGTGCCGTCTTCTTCGACGCAGTAGTAGTTGTCGCCGTCCTGGCAGATCGGGATCAGGTCGCGCGGTACGCCGATGTCCCAGGCGTTGGCCGCCACGTCCGGCAGATAGGTGTGCGATTGCGGGTCGGTGACGGTCACCGGCTCGAGGCTGCCGTACACCACGTCACTGACGGTCAGCAGAAACTCTTTGAAGACGAACGGGATGTTGATGAAGAGTTCTTCTTCGATTTCTACCAATTGGTCTTCGTCGGGCAATTCCAGGGGAACCGGTACGGGTTCGTTGGCTTCGCGCAGTTGTTCGATGATTTCTTCCACGTCCGGGATCCTCTTGCTTGAATGGCGCGGTTTATATGGGCCGGTTTATACAGTAGCTCGCTATAGATGCAACCGTGAAATAGAAAACCCCGGCCGAGGCCGGGGTTTTTATTACCACATGCGTAACGCGATGGGGATCAGCCGTTCTGGCGAATACCGGCCACCAGCCAAGGCTGGTTTTCGCCCTGTGGGCGTTCCATGTTCCAGCTTTCGCTGAACACTTCGCCCTGGTCGAAACGCGAGGTCTTCGACACGCCGCTGAAGGTCAGGGTAGCGATGGTCTTGTCGGCACGATCATCCACGCCGTCCAGCTGAACCTGCAGGTTTTCGATGTAAGTCGACTGGAAGCCGTCGCCCAGATCCGCACGCTCACGCTTGAGGAAGTCGAGCATCTGCGGGGTCACGAACTCGGCGATCTTGTCCATTTCGTTGGCGTCCCAGTGCTGCTGCAGCGCCTGGAAGTGGCTGCGCGCGGCGGCAAGGAAGTTCTGCTCGTTGAACCAGGCTGGTGCGTTGATCACCGGACGAGCGGCAACCGGCGCGGCCGAACCACCGAAGATCGAACCCATGGCAGCAGGCTTCTGCTCGAATACTTCACGCTGCATCGGCGCGCCGGCCGGAGCCAGGTGCTCCTGCTGCTTGCGTCGACGAGCGGCGATGAAGCGGAAGATCACGAACGCGATCACGGCCATGATCAGGATGTCGAAGATCTGCATGCCCTGGAAGCCGCCGCCCATGAACATGGAAGCGAGCAGGCCACCGGCGGCGATACCGGCCAGAGGGCCGAGCCATTTCGAAGCGCCGCCAGCCTTGGCCGCGGCACCGGCAGCGCCGGCAGCACCAGCGGTCGCTGCTGCGCCGCCCATGCCTGGGGAAGAAGGAGCCATCTGGCTGGTCTGGTGCGTCGGCGCAGCGCCGGCGCTTTTGCCACCACCAAAGCGCTTGGCGTTGGCGTCGAGGCTCATCGTCAGGCCGATGCACAACGCCATGGCGATGCTAAGAAAACGTTTCATAAAGGGAATTCCCGTTTGTGGAGACACGCGCGCCATGTTGCACAGCTGAAGTGTTACTGGCTAGCGAGAGAGTGTTTCGGGCTTTTGCCTGACAGGTTATGTTCAGCTCCGTCGAAGCAATAAGGCCATGTACTTTTGTCTGTAGGAAAATGGGATAGGTTCAGCGGGAAACTTGCTTATCGACGCAACGCCAGCAGCACCACACCGGCGGTGATCAGGCCGATGCCGCCCCATTGGCGCAAGTCGAGTTTCTCGCCCAGCAGGATCACGCCGAGCACCGCCACCAGTACCACGCTGAGTTTGTCCACTGGCCCAACCAGCGAGGCCGGGCCGACTTTCAGCGCGCGGAAGTAGCACAGCCACGACGCGCCGGTCCCCAGACCGGACAACAGCAGGAACAGATAGCTCTTGGCGGAAATCGATCCCAATGACTGATATTGGCCCGTCGCGTACAAAATCAAGGCCAGACTGACCAGGACCACGATGGTGCGCAGCAGGGTGGCGAAGTCGGAATTGACGTTTTCGATGCCGATCTTGGCGAAGATCGCCGTCAGCGCGGCGAAAGTCGCCGAGAGCAGGGCCCAGAATGTCCAGGAAGAAAAGAAGCCTGAGCCCATGGAAATGTCCTTGTTAGATCATCCAACGCCGACCCCTGTGGGAGCGAGCCTGCTCGCGAAAGCCACACTGCGGTTTATCAGATCAACCACGGTGATGTCATTCGCGAGCAGGCTCGCTCCCACAGAAAAGCGAAACCGGCGTCAGATGGCTTCCAGCTTGGCGTACCCGAGCATCAGCCACTTGCTGCCTTCGCTGAAGTTCACCTGCACCCGCGCCTGCGCGCCGGCGCCTTCGAAGTTGAGGATCACGCCGTCGCCGAAGATCGAGTGACGCACCGCCTGACCCAGGCTGAAGCCGGTTTCCGGAATCTCGCTACCGCTGAACAGGTTGCTGCCGCTCATCGACTGGTTGCCGCCGAACGGTCGGCTGACGCTGTTCGACAGGCGTACTTCCTGAATCAGACCCTTCGGCACTTCACGGACGAAACGCGAGACCTTGTTGTAGGTTTCGCTGCCGTACAGGCGTCGGGTTTCAGCATAGGTCATCACCAGATTCTGCATGGCCCGGGTGATACCGACGTAGGCCAGACGACGTTCTTCTTCAAGGCGACCCGGTTCCTCCAGGCTCATCTTGTGCGGGAACAGACCTTCTTCCATGCCCACCAGGAACACGTAAGGGAACTCCAGGCCCTTGGCGCTGTGCAGGGTCATCAACTGAATGCTGTCTTCGTGTTCGTCGGCCTGAGTGTCGCCGGCTTCCAGCGAAGCGTGGCCGAGGAACGCCGCCAGCGGCGTCAGCTCTTCGTCTTCTTCGGTGTTCTCGAAGTTGCGCGCGGCGCTGACCAGCTCCTCAAGGTTTTCTACCCGGGCCTGGCCCTTCTCGCCTTTTTCCGCTTCGTGATAGGCGATCAGCCCCGATTGCTCGATGACGGTCTGGGTCATCAGATGCAGCGGCATCTCCATGCACTTGGCGGCAAGGTTCTCGATCAGCTCGATAAACGCACCCAAGGCGCCGGCAGCACGACCGGTCAGGCCTTTATTGGCGACCAGTTGGCGCATCGCTTCCCACATCGACACATCGCTGTGGCGTGCATGGTCGCGGATCGCTTCGACGGTTTTCTCACCAATACCACGGGCCGGGACGTTGATCACCCGCTCCAGTGCGGCATCGTTGCCACGGCCTTCGAGCAGGCGCAGGTAGGCCATGGCGTTCTTGATTTCCGCGCGTTCAAAAAAGCGCTGGCCGCCATAGATGCGGTACGGAATGCGCTCGCGCAGCAAGGCTTCTTCCAAAACGCGCGATTGGGCGTTGGAGCGGTAGAGAATCGCGATGTCGCTGCGGGCCAGGCCGGTTTTCAGCGCGCTTTCGATGGTTTCGACAACGTAGCGCGCTTCGTCGTGTTCGTTGAACGCGGCGTACAGGTTGATCGCTTCGCCGTCGCCGCCGTCAGTCCACAGCTCTTTGCCGAGACGTCCGGTGTTGTTGGCGATCAGGGCGTTGGCGGCCTTGAGGATGCCGGCAGTGGAGCGATAGTTCTGCTCCAGACGAATGGTCACCGAATCCGGGAAGTCTGAGGAGTACTGATGGATGTTCTCGATTTTCGCTCCGCGCCAGCCGTAGATCGACTGGTCGTCGTCGCCGACCACCATCAGGCTGTCGCCGCCCTTGCCGAGCAGACGCAACCAGGCGTACTGCACGGCGTTGGTGTCCTGGAACTCGTCGACGAGGATATGGCGGAAGCGCTTCTGATAGTGCGCCAGCAGGCCCGGATGGTCGCGCCACAGGTCGAGCGCGCGCAGCAGCAGTTCGGAGAAGTCGATCACGCCGGCGCGCTGGCAGGCAGCCTCGTAGGCCTCATAGATGCCGCGCATGGTGGCCAGGTACAAGTCGCCGCTGGCCTGAATGTGTTGCGGACGCAGACCTTCGTCTTTCTGCCCGTTGATGAACCACTGGGCCTGACGGGCCGGCCAGCGCTGTTCGTCCAGCCCCAGCTCGCGGATCACCCGCTTGACCAGTCGCTGCTGGTCGTCGCTGTCGAGAATCTGGAAAGTCTGGCTCAAGCCCGCTTCCTGCCAGTGCGCCCGCAGCAAGCGGTGCGCCAGGCCGTGGAAGGTGCCGACCCACATGCCGGCCGGGTTGATACCCAGCAACTGCTCGATGCGATGACGCATCTCGGCAGCGGCCTTGTTGGTGAAGGTCACCGACAGAATGGAGTGGGGCGAGGCGTTTTCGACCTGGATCAACCAGGCGATACGGTGCACCAGCACTCGGGTTTTACCGGAGCCGGCACCGGCCAGGACCAACTGACGGCCAACGGGGGCTGCTACGGCCTGCCGTTGGGCATCGTTGAGGGAGTTCAGCAGAAGGGAGAGATCATCGCGCATCGGGGCATTCTAGGGTGCGCCGCAGGCCCGGGCAAACCGAGCTTTGCATTAGCCGATGAAAGTGCCGCCAATGACGACCGGTCGGTCATTGGCTACAGGCTTCGGCCCGCCTCGCTCTGCGGGTTTTGTCGGCGCTGCGGGGGCGAAAAGTTTCGCTGAAATTATGATCTGGAGCAGTTTGGCAACTGGATCGGCTTGTGTATGCTCCGTGCACATTTCGGGCGCATGCCCGTCCTAATAAGAACAAGAACGTTGCCCATGACCCTCAGCTCCGAACTGTCGGGCCCCTCTGTGGAACCCCGGGTTATCCGCAAACACTACGCCACCGAGATGGCGGTCGAACGCACGCGTCTGCTTTATCAGGGCTCATTGCTGCCCACACTCTTCATGTTGATCAATGGTCTGGTCTGCGCCGGTTTGCTCTGGAGCCCGCAGCGCTATTTCGTGGTCAGCATCTGGCTGGTCTGGCTGCTGTCGCTGGTGGCGCTGCGGGTGATTCAGGTCGCGGCCTTCGATTCGGCAATCCCCGATCGTCAGGCTCAGCCGATCTGGTTCCGCATGTTCCTGCTCGGTTCGACCATGACCGGCCTGACGCTCGCCGGGGCCGGTATTGCGTTGGTGCCCGCCGACAACTTCATGCAGCAGGCCTGGGTCTTCGGCCTGATCGGTGCTGCGACGTTGTCGGCCAGTGTTGCCTACGCGGTCAGTCTGCCGGCGTTTCTTTCCTTCACCTTGCCGTGCCTGCTGCCGGCGATCGGTTACCTGTTCTGGGGCGGCGATGAACTGGCGCGGGGTTGGGGCTGGCTCGGGCTGATCCTGCTGGGCTCGCTCAGCGTGGTGGCGTGGCAGGTCAATCGGCTGATTGATCGCGGCCTGCTGCGGCGCTTTCAGAACCAACACCTCATCGAACACTTGCAGCGGGCACAGAGCCGCAGCGAACAGCTCAATCAGGAACTGGGCAAAGAGATCGAACAGCGGCGCTGCGCCGAGGGCCAGTTGCGCGAGGCTCAGGTCGAACTGGAAGATCGCGTGGCCCTGCGCAGCCGTGAACTGGATGTGGCCAGCCAGGCACTCATCAAAAGCGAAGCCCGTCTGGCCTTGGCGTTAAAGGCCAGTGAGCTGGGGTTGTGGGACTGGAACCTGCAAACCGACGAAGTCCATCACACGCAGATCCAGGAACTGTTCGGCCTTGCGCCGGAGTACGTCACGGCGCTCCTGCGCGACCTCAAGCCCCGTCTGCACCCCGAGGACGTGCCGTCGCTCAAGCAGGCGCTGATCGAGCACCTGAAAGGGCGCACCGAGGACTATCAGATCGAATACCGCGTACGCCACGGCGACGGCCATTGGGTGTGGATCGAGGACCGCGGTCGCGCCGTGGAGCGCAGTGAAAGTGGGCGGGTGATCCGCATGGTCGGTACCCGGCGCGACATCAGCGCGAGCAAAAGTCTTGAAGAACAGCAGCGACTGGCGGCCACGGTGTTCGAAGCGGCCAGCGAAGGCATCGTCATTCTCGATCCGAACTACGCGCTGATCGCGATCAATCAGGCGTTCAGTCGTGTCACCGGTTATGACATCGACGACATGCTCGGGCGCAATGTCGTCGAGCTGCCGTGCAGTCGTGATGCGCGGCGGCATTATGTTTCGATCCGTCACGCACTGGAGCAGCACGGCAGTTGGCAGGGCGAACTGGTCGAAACCCGCAAGAACGGCGAGCTGTATCCGCAGTGGTTGCAACTCAACGCGGTGCGCGACAGTCGGGGAAACGTCAGTCATATCGTCGGCTTCTTCGCCGATCTTTCGGCGCGGCGCGAATCCGAAGAGCGCATGCGCTTCCTGACGCACTACGATGAGCTGACCGGGCTGGCCAATCGCTCGCTGTTCCGCGAACGCCTGCACGAAGCCCATCAGCGCGTGCGTCAGGGCGGGCGCCGCAGTCTGGCGCTGCTGCACATCAATCTGGATCGCTTCAAGTTGCTCAACGACAGCCTCGGTCACGAGGTGGCGGATCAGCTATTGCAGAAAATGGCTCGACGGCTGGTCAATGCGTTGCCGGAGGCCGACACCATCGCGCGGCTGTCCGGCGACGAATTTGCCGTGCTGTTCGATGCCTACGGCAACCTGTCGAGCCTGGCGCGGGTCGCCACGCGTCTGTCGAGCAAGCTGCGTCTGCCGTTGACGATCGAAGGGCATGAGCTGGTGGTCAGTGCCTCGATGGGCATCAGCATGCTGCCGGACAACGCCCGGGAGATTTCCGCGCTGGTCAGTCAATCGAACATGGCGATGCAACACGCCAAGCATCTGGGCGGCAACAATTTCCAGTTTTACACCGACAGCCTGCAAGCCAGCACCCTTGAGCGTCTGCAACTGGAGAACCAGTTGCGCAAAGCCATCGAAGACAAGCAGCTCAAGGTGTTCTACCAGCCGAAGCTGTGCCTGCAGACCGGGCGCCTGAATGCGGCGGAAGCGCTGGTGCGCTGGGATCACCCAAGCATGGGCCGGGTGCCGCCGGGGGACTTCATCGGTCTGGCCGAGGAAACCGGCCTGATCGGCCCGATCGGCGAATTCGTGCTGCGCCAGGCCTGCTGGCAGGCGTGCGAATGGCAGCGCCAAGGGCTGGAGCCGATTCGGGTATCGGTGAACCTGTCGGTGCATCAACTGCGTCAGGGCAAACTGGTCAGTCTGGTGCGCCAGGTGCTGGAGGAAACCGGGCTGGCGCCGCACTACCTCGAACTGGAACTCACTGAGAGCCAGTTGCTCGACAGCGTCGAACACATCATCGCGACCTTCCAGCAGTTGCGCGATCTGGGGGTGAAGCTGGCGATCGACGATTTCGGCACCGGCTATTCGTCGCTGAGTTACCTCAAACGGATTCCGGTGGATTACGTGAAGATCGATCAGGCATTCATTCGCGGACTGGGGCAGGGCAGCGAGGATGCGGCGATCACTCGGGCGATCATCGCCATGGCCCATGGGCTGTCGTTGAAAGTGGTCGCCGAAGGTGTCGAGCGGCAGGAGCAGCTGGAGTTTTTACGTGCTGAGCGCTGCGACGAAGTTCAGGGGTATCTGATCAGTCGCCCGGTGGAGGCCGAGCGTCTGGCCGGGCTTTTGCGCGAACAGGGAAATTCGTTTTAAGGGCTACATGCAGTCCATCGCGCCTGATACGGGGACATGGAGTTACGCATTGAGCAGGCAAAAAGCCAATTCATGTAGTATAACTACAAGCGTGCTACATCCTTGCCCATAAGAAGAGTCCAGCCCCTTGAATCTGCTGCAACACATCGCCCAGTCACGTCACCTGTTACGCAAGTCGGAGCTCAAGGTCGCCGACCACGTGCTGCTTGACCCTGCGGCCGTGATGCACAGTTCCATGGCCGACCTGGCTCACAGCGTCGGCATCAGCGAGCCGACCATCGTGCGTTTCTGCCGGGCCATCGGCTGCTCCGGGTTTCAGGATCTCAAGCTCAAACTGGCGCAAAGCCTGGCCGCCGGTGCCAGTTTCGGTCAGTTCGCGATCCATGAAGACGACTCGGTCGCCGACTACAGTCTGAAAATTTTCGACACCACGTTGCACACCTTGATGGAGGTTCGCGAGAAGCTCGATCCGGTGGAATTGCAGCGCGCGGTGACGCTGATGTCTCAGGCGCAGCGTGTCGAGTTCTACGGCTTTGGTGCGTCGGGCGCGGTGGCGGCGGATGCGCAGCACAAGTTCTTCCGTTTGCTGCTGACGGCGGCGGCGTATTCCGACCCGCACATGCAGGCGATGTCGGCGGTGACGCTGAAGCCGACTGACGTGGCGATCTGCATTTCCCAGTCCGGGCGCTCCAAGGATCTGCTGATCACCGCCAACCTGGTTCGCGAGAGCGGCGCATCGTTGATCACCCTGTGCCCGAGCCAGACACCGCTGGCTGAGCTGTCGACCGTCAACCTGGCGATCGATGTGCATGAAGACACCGAAATCTATACGCCGCTGACCTCGCGCATCGCCCATCTGGTGGTGATCGACGTGCTGGCGATGGGCGTGGCCATGGCGCGCGGGCCGAGCCTGGTCAATCACCTGAAGAGCGTGAAGCGCAGTCTGCGCAGCTTGCGGCTGTCCCCGAAAGCTGCAAAAGCGCTGGATGACTGAAGCCTGCTTTTGTGGCGAGGGAGCTTGCTCCCGATGGGGCGCGCAGCGGCCCTGAAAGGCCGGGCCTGCTTCGCAGTCCAGCGGGAGCAAGCTCCCTCGCCACAATGAAACGCAATCGGCAAACTTTCATCGCACTGTCATCCCAGCGCAGCCAAACCGTCATCCCCCACGCCTATCGTGAAACTCCCGTACTCGCCTTGGGAGACTCGAAATGGCTCAGCCCTACGAAGAACGCAACAGCGCCGCGAAAACCCGTCGTCAACAGGAAGACCAGCGCCGCATGGAATTCCGTCGCGCCATCGAAGATCGCTTCGAACTCCGTCAGCTTCAGAGCGAAATCAACGATTTTCCCGAGGACATCGAACTCAACTACTGGCAGGCAGCACCGGCAGCTTCCCGTCGAAGCGCTCAACCAGCGCGCTGATCTGCACGCGTTCGCTGCGGATAAACGCCAGGAAGGCGTGCGCCACCGGTGACAGCCGTTTGGCCTTGGCTTGCACCAGACACCAGCTGCGAAACAGCGGCAACTCTTCGACCGGCAGCTCCACCAGGCCGCCGGTTGCCAGCTCCAGGTTCAGGGCGTGGCGCGTCAACAGCGCCAGGCCCAGACCCGCCACCACGCATTCGCGCTGAGCTTCGGCCGAGGCCACTTCCTGAGTCTGGGTGAAGTGCACGCGTTTCTCTTTGAAGTATTCCTCGCAGGCCAGTCGCGTCCCGGAGCCGGGCTCACGGATCAGCAACGTGTAAGGCTCGAGATCCTGCAAACGCAGCGGCCCCATGTGCGCCAACGGATGGTCCGGGCGCGCCACGGCGACGATCGGGTTGTTGAGAAACGGCAGAAATTCCAGGCCCATGTCCTGCGGCACCATCGACATGATCACCAGGTCGTCGCGGTTGTCCGAAAGACGACGAATCACCTGGCCGCGGTTGACCACGGTCAGTTGCAGGTTCACTTCCGGGTGCTGGCGCTTGAAGGCGGCGAAAAGGTGCGGCACGAAGTATTTGGCGCTGGATTCCACTGCCAGTTTCAACTGGCCCTGCAGCGAGCCCTGCATGTCCGACAGCTGCATATCGAGGTTTTCCAGGCGTCCGAAGATGTCCCGGCTGGCGCGCTGCAGGGCTTCGGCAGCCTCGGTCATGTAGAGTTTTTTGCCGACATAATCGAATAATGGCTGGCCGATCAGCTCTTCAAGCTGACGAATCTGTAGGCTGACCGCCGGTTGTGTGAGAGACATTTCATCGGCGGCGCGGCTGTAGGAACGTAAATCACACACTTCGTTGAAGATCTGCAATTGGCGTAATGTCATACGCATCAAGGACTTACGCATTTTTTATAGGCTCTGACGGCAGGCTGGTGGTTTAACTATAAGTCTTTGCTTATGCCTGACCCAATTTTTATTCATTTTTGTTAATCCCTTGCGAGGGCTAGTGTGGGGTCGCGACCAGATTGAAACATTTGGTCACGCGTCGACCTGGGTCTAGCAGGTCGTGGTGCCACCGGCTCAAGGGAATTTCCAAGTGATAAAAAAGATCCTGATCGCCAACCGTGGTGAGATTGCCGTACGAATCGTGCGGGCCTGCGCCGAGATGGGCATTCGCTCGGTAGCGATTTTTTCCGACGCCGACCGCCATGCCTTGCATGTGAAGCGTGCGGACGAAGCCCACAGCATCGGTGCCGAGCCACTGGCCGGTTACCTCAACCCGCGCAAGCTGGTGAATCTGGCGGTGGAAACCGGTTGCGATGCATTGCACCCCGGTTACGGCTTCCTCTCGGAAAACGCAGAGCTGGCAGACATCTGCGCCGAACGCGGAATCAAATTCATCGGCCCGTCGGCAGAAGTCATTCGCCGCATGGGCGACAAGACCGAAGCCCGCCGCAGCATGATCAAGGCCGGTGTGCCGGTCACCCCGGGCACTGAAGGCAACGTGTCGGGTATCGAAGAAGCCCTGACCGAGGGCGACCGCATCGGTTATCCGGTGATGCTCAAGGCCACCTCCGGTGGTGGCGGGCGCGGCATTCGTCGCTGCAACAGCCGCGAAGAGCTCGAACAGAACTTCCCTCGGGTGATTTCCGAAGCGACCAAGGCGTTCGGTTCGGCGGAAGTGTTCCTGGAAAAATGCATCGTCAATCCCAAGCACATCGAAGCGCAGATCCTCGGCGACAGCTTCGGCAACGTGGTGCACCTGTTCGAGCGTGACTGCTCGATCCAGCGCCGCAACCAGAAGCTGATCGAGATCGCCCCGAGCCCGCAACTGACCCCGGAACAGCGCGCCTACATCGGCGACCTGTCGGTGCGCGCAGCCAAGGCCGTGGGTTACGAGAACGCCGGCACCGTGGAGTTCCTGCTCGCCGAAGGCGAGGTGTACTTCATGGAGATGAACACCCGGGTGCAGGTGGAACACACCATCACCGAAGAAATCACCGGGATCGACATTGTTCGTGAGCAGATCCGCATCGCCTCTGGCCTGCCGCTGTCGGTTAAGCAGGAAGACATCCAGCACCGTGGTTTCGCGTTGCAGTTCCGCATCAACGCTGAGGATCCGAAAAACAACTTCCTGCCGAGCTTCGGCAAGATCACCCGCTACTACGCCCCCGGCGGCCCCGGCGTGCGTACCGACACGGCGATCTACACCGGGTACACCATTCCGCCGTTCTACGACTCGATGTGCCTGAAACTGGTGGTCTGGGCGTTGACCTGGGAAGAGGCCATGGATCGGGGCCTGCGCGCCCTCGACGACATGCGTCTGCAAGGCGTGAAAACCACCGCCGCGTACTACCAGGAAATCCTGCGCAATCCGGAATTCCGTAGCGGTCAGTTCAATACCAGCTTCGTTGAAAGCCACCCGGAACTGACCAACTACTCGATCAAGCGCAAACCCGAAGAGCTGGCCCTGGCCATCGCCGCCGCCATCGCCGCCCACGCAGGCCTGTGAGGAATACAACAATGACCAAGAAAATTTTCGTAACCGACACCATCCTGCGCGACGCCCACCAATCGCTGCTCGCCACCCGCATGCGCACCGAAGACATGCTGCCGATCTGCGACAAGCTCGATAAGGTCGGCTACTGGTCGCTGGAATGCTGGGGCGGCGCGACGTTCGATGCCTGCGTACGTTTCCTCAAAGAAGATCCGTGGGAACGCCTGCGCCAACTGCGCGCCGCGCTGCCTAACACCCGTCTGCAAATGCTCCTGCGCGGGCAGAACCTGCTGGGCTACCGCCACTACAGCGATGACGTGGTCAAAGCCTTTGTTGCCAAGGCCGCGGTCAACGGCATCGATGTGTTCCGCATCTTCGACGCGATGAACGACGTGCGTAACCTGCGCGTAGCCATCGAAGCGGTGAAGGCTGCGGGCAAACACGCCCAGGGCACCATCGCCTACACCACCAGCCCGGTGCACACCATCGACGCGTTTGTGGCGCAAGCCAAGCAGATGGAAGCCATGGGCTGCGACTCGGTCGCGATCAAGGACATGGCCGGTCTGCTGACCCCATACGCCACCGGTGAACTGGTCCGCGCGTTGAAAGCCGAGCAGTCGCTGCCGGTGTTCATCCATTCGCATGACACGGCGGGTCTGGCGGCGATGTGCCAATTGAAAGCCATTGAAAACGGCGCTGACCACATCGACACCGCGATCTCCAGCTTCGCCTCGGGCACCAGCCATCCGGGCACCGAGTCGATGGTCGCAGCGCTTAAAGGCACCGAATACGACACCGGTCTGAATCTGGAACTGCTGCAGGAGATCGGTCTGTACTTCTACGCCGTGCGCAAGAAGTACCACCAGTTCGAAAGCGAGTTCACCGCCGTCGATACCCGCGTGCAAGTCAACCAGGTGCCGGGCGGGATGATCTCCAACCTCGCCAACCAGTTGAAAGAGCAGGGCGCGCTGAACCGCATGGGCGAAGTCCTGGCGGAAATCCCGCGGGTGCGTGAAGACCTTGGTTTCCCGCCACTGGTGACGCCGACTTCACAGATCGTCGGCACCCAGGCGTTCTTCAACGTGCTGGCCGGCGAGCGCTACAAGACCATCACCAACGAAGTGAAGCTGTACCTGCAAGGCGGCTACGGCAAGGCGCCGGGCGTGGTCAACGAGAAGTTGCGTCGTCAGGCCATCGGCAGCGAAGAGGTGATCGACGTACGTCCGGCCGATCTGCTCAAGCCGGAAATGACCAAGCTGCGTGCCGACATCGGCGCACTGGCCAAGTCCGAAGAAGACGTGCTGACTTTCGCCATGTTCCCGGACATCGGGCGCAAGTTCCTCGAAGAGCGTGCCGCCGGCACCCTGACCCCGGAAGTGCTGTTGCCGATTCCTGAAGCCGGCAAGGTCGCCTCAGCGGGTGGCGAAGGCGTACCGACCGAGTTCGTCATCGACGTCCACGGCGAAACCTACCGCGTCGACATCACCGGGGTTGGCGTGAAGGCCGAAGGCAAGCGTCACTTCTACCTGTCCATCGACGGCATGCCGGAAGAAGTGGTGTTCGAACCGCTCAACGAGTTCGTCAGCGGTGGCAGCAGCAAGCGTAAACAGGCGTCTGCGCCGGGCCACGTCAGCACCACCATGCCGGGCAACATCGTCGATGTGCTGGTCAAGGAGGGCGACACCGTCAAGGCTGGCCAGGCTGTGTTGATCACCGAAGCGATGAAGATGGAAACCGAAGTCCAGGCGGCGATTGCCGGCAAGGTCACGGCCATTCACGTTGCCAAGGGTGACCGAGTGAATCCGGGTGAAATCCTGATCGAGATCGAAGGCTGAGATAACTGCCGCGATCCAACGCTTTAAACCTCGGGGGGGCATGTGCTCCC
>NZ_JANLOG010000076.1:0-58584 GCF_025466205.1 Pseudomonas sp. 13B_3.2_Bac1 | reverse complement strand
CTCCCACAGTGGTTTTTGGGTGTCTGGAAGAACTCAGCCAGCCATCGCCAGGCGGTTACGCCCCTCGCGCTTGGCCGCATACAGCGCACTGTCGGCCCGGCGCAGCAGGCTGTCGGCCGATTCCCCGGGCAGCAGCGTCGAGCAGCCAAGGCTCACGGTCAGGTCGATCAACTGGCCGTCCGCGAAATATTCCGCAGTCTGTGCGGCATGGCGCAGACGTTCGCCCACCATGGCCGCCGCGTCCCGGCCGGTGTTGGACAGCAGGATCACAAACTCTTCCCCGCCATAGCGAAACACCATGTCGACGTTACGCAACTGACCCTTGATCGACGCCGCCACCGCTTTGAGCACGTCATCACCGGCGCTGTGCCCGTGGCTGTCGTTGACCCGTTTGAAGTGATCGATGTCGAGCATCAGCACCGACAACGGTTGCAGGTGTCGACGTGACATGTCGATCTCGCGTTGCAGGGTCTGCTCCATGGCGATGCGGTTGCCGGTTCCGGTCAACGGGTCGCGCAGCGCACTTTGCGTCGCGGCGCGATAGAGCAGGGCGTTGCGCATCGGGAACAACAGCGACGACAGCAGGGACTCGAGGTTACCCTGGTCCTGCTCGCTGAAACGCTGGTTGCGGCGAAACACCAGTTCGCCCAAGTGCTCGCCTTCGTGGCTGAGGCTGTAGCTGACCGAATGGTGACCGCGCGCACCGAATTCCAGGCGCAGATCGCTGGCCGAATGCACATACATCAAGGCATCCAGCGGCACAAGGCGCTGAACTTCGCGAAAAAACAGACCGAGTATTCGTTGCGGCTCAAGACTGGTTTGCAGTTGCAGGCTCATTTGCTGACGCAATTGCGCCAGACTGGCCGGGCGATCCAGAAGCGGAGGCAGCTGACCAAAGCCCAGGCGTTGCAATTTGGCACTGTCAAAGTCAATTGCATTGGTCTGGGAAGGTGATTTCATATGGCGTGAGCCCCTAAGCAGTAAGTCTGTCTTACAGGCTGGGTGAGAGCGGCTATGGGCTGCGCGTCATACTGATCCATCAGTCCCGTAGGACATTTGGCGTAAGTTTAGTCTGCCTGATGACGATTAGTCAGCTATCGAAATCGGCCTTGCCCCAGTGCCTTCACACGGCATGCTTTGAGGAAAATTAGAGCGAAAGTCGTGCCATTCGGTTCATCTAAATTAAAACCGTTATGAATCAACAGGATGGCATTTTTCTTTGGGGTTGGGTGGCGGATATTTGACTGGGATGTGACGCTGGCAGGCGGCAAATGTATGCCGCGACGGGAATCCGCCACGGCAACAAAAGCGACGTATGGCAGTTATTGCGCGTTGAACGCCTGGCCGTTGATGCCCGTGCTGTCCGGGCCCATCAGGTACAGATACACCGGCATGATCTCTTCCGGGGTCGGATTGTTCAGCGGATTTTCCCCTGGGTAGGCTTGAGCGCGCATGCTTGTACGAGTACCGCCCGGGTTGATGCTGTTGGAGCGTACCGGTGCCACGCCGTCGACTTCGTCGGCCAGCGTCTGCATCAGGCCTTCGGTGGCGAACTTCGACACCCCGTAGGCGCCCCAGTAAGCGCGACCCTTGCGCCCGACGCTGCTGGAAGTGAACACCACCGAGGCATCCTGCGACAGTTTGAGCAGCGGCAGCAGAGTACTGGTCAGCATGAACATGGCGTTGACGTTGACCTGCATGACGCGCATGAAGTTTTCGCCTGACAGCTGTTCGATCGGCGTGCGTGGACCAATGATCGAGGCATTGTGCAGCAGGCCGTCGAGGTGGCCGAACTCGGTTTCGATCATCGCCGCCAGCTCATCGTATTGATGGGGCAGGGCGGTTTCGAGGTTGAACGGGATCACTGCCGGTTGCGGATGGCCCGCTGCTTCGATCTCGTCGTAGACCTGAGTCAGATTGGCCTCGGTCTTGCCCAGCAGCAGCACGGTGGCGCCATGGGCGGCGTAGGTTTTGGCGGCAGCCGCACCGATGCCACGACCGGCACCGGTGACCAGAATGACCCGATCCTTGAGCAATTCGGGACGGGCGGTGTAATCAAACATAAAAACCTCTCCATAAGGCGAATGCTGAACTCTGTGGCGAGGGAGCTTGCTCCCGCTCGGCTGCGAAGCAGTCGTAGCGCCAGCCAGTACGGTGTGCCTGAGAAAATGCGGACTCAGGTAAAAAAGGGGCCGCTACGCGGCCCAGCGGGAGCAAGCTCCCTCGCCACAGGGGTGTGTCAGGTCAGCAACTGCACAGCGCGCTGTCGAGCACCTTGCGCAATTCCAGCGGATGATCCACCACCACGTCCGCGCCCCAGTGCCGCGGGTTGTCGTCCGGGTGGATATAGCCGTAAGTCACGGCGCAGGTCTTGGTGCCGGCATCGCGGCCCGATTCGATATCGCGCAGATCATCGCCAACAAACAAAACCGTCGACGGATCCAGATCAAGCATCTTGCACGCGAGGATCAGCGGCTCCGGGTCCGGCTTGCTGTTCTTCACGTGATCGGGGCAGATCAGCAGCGCCGAGCGCTCGGCCAGCCCCAGTTGCTGCATGATCGGCTCGGCAAACCGTACCGGTTTGTTGGTGACCACGCCCCAGATCAGGTTGGCCCGCTCGATGTCGGCCAGCAGTTCGCCCATGCCGTCGAACAGCTTGCTGTGTACGGCGCAACCGGCCAG
Source organism: Pseudomonas sp. 13B_3.2_Bac1 (assembly GCF_025466205.1). Taxonomy (NCBI): domain Bacteria; kingdom Pseudomonadati; phylum Pseudomonadota; class Gammaproteobacteria; order Pseudomonadales; family Pseudomonadaceae; genus Pseudomonas; species Pseudomonas sp. 13B_3.2_Bac1. The sequence continues at coordinate 55,902 of NZ_JANLOG010000076.1, read as the reverse complement.
GTAGCGTTCGAGGAATTCCTGGCGCAGTTCTTCGAAGCCCGGCGATTCCGGGTCCATCGAGAACGTCACCGCGACCATCGCTTTGGCGCCGCCGGAGATTTCGTCGCGGATGTGCTTGTCGTTCATCGGCGGCAAGCCGCGATCCGCGCGCATCGCCTGACAGATGGCGATGAAGTCCGGCGCGGTGTCGAGCAGGGTGCCGTCCATGTCGAAAAGGACTGCTCTGATGGCCATCGGCTTACTCCTCGCGCAGGGTCTGGATCATGTAGTTGACGTCAACGTCGTTGGCCAGCTTGTAGTGCTTGGTCAGCGGGTTGTAGGTCAGACCGATGATGTCCTTGACGGTCAGGCCGGCGATGCGGCTCCAGGCGCCCAGCTCGGACGGACGGATGAATTTCTTGAAGTCGTGGGTGCCGCGCGGCAGCAGCTTCATGATGTATTCGGCGCCGATGATGGCGAACAGGTACGCCTTCGGGTTGCGGTTGATGGTCGAGAAGAACACTTGGCCGCCCGGCTTGACCATGCGGTAGCAGGCGCGGATCACCGACGACGGATCCGGTACGTGCTCGAGCATTTCCAGGCAAGTGACCACGTCGAACTGCTCAGGCATTTCCTCGGCCAGGGCTTCGGCGGTGATCTGTCGGTATTCGACGCTGACGCCGGATTCCAGCTGATGCAGTTGCGCGACCGCCAGTGGCGCTTCGCCCATGTCGATGCCCATGACCGTGGCGCCGCGTTGGGCCATGGCTTCGCTGAGGATGCCGCCGCCGCAACCGACGTCGAGGACTTTCTTGCCGGCCAGATTGACCCGCTCGTCAATCCAGTTGACCCGCAACGGGTTGATGTCGTGCAGCGGTTTGAATTCGCTCTCACGATCCCACCAGCGATGGGCCAGGGCTTCGAATTTGGCGATTTCGGCGTGGTCGACGTTGCTCATGATCTATTCCTCGAAAAACTTGAAAAAGGCTGTAGCCGCAGAGTCTGCTCCGCGGTGTTTACGATTCGGTGTGGCCGCTGATGCGCTGGCCCCAGGCCCGGGCAGTGACGCCCAGCTGTTGTTCGTCCAGGCGGGTCAGGCGCCGGTCGTCGAGTAACTGTTTGCCGGCGACCCACAGGTGTTTCACGCAGTCGCGGCCGGTGGCATAGATAAGCTGCGATACCGGGTCATAGACCGGCTGCTGGGCCAGACCGGACAGGTCGAACGCGACGATGTCCGCAGCCTTGCCGATCTCCAGCGAGCCGACCTGCGCCTCGATGCCCAGGGCACGGGCGCCGTTGAGCGTGGCCATGCGCAGCGCGCGATGGGCGTCCAGCGCGGTGGCCGAGCCAGCGACGGCTTTGGCCAGCAGCGCGGCGGTGCGGGTTTCGCCGAGCAGGTCGAGGTCGTTGTTACTGGCGGCGCCATCGGTGCCGACGGCGACGTTCACGCCAGCCTGCCACAGACGCTCGACCGGGCAGAAACCGCTGGCCAGCTTCAGGTTCGATTCCGGGCAGTGGATCACGCTGGTGTTGCTTTCTACCAGCAATGCCAGATCGTCATCGCTGATCTGGGTCATGTGTACGGCCTGGAAGCGCGGGCCGAGCAGGCCGAGACGACCGAGACGGGCCAAGGGGCGCTCGCCGCGATGTTCCAGCGATTGCTGGACTTCGAAGGCGGTTTCGTGGACGTGCATGTGGATCGACGCGTCCAGCTCTTCGGCGATCACACGGATTTTTTCCAGGTTCTCGTCGCCCACGGTGTAGGGTGCATGTGGGCCGAAGGTGATCTTGATCCGTTCGTGATGCTTCAGATCGCCGAACAGCTCGACGCCCTGACGAATGGCCTCGTCGGCACTGGCGGCGCCGGGGATCGGGAAATCGAGGATCGGAATCGCGATCTGCGCGCGAATGCCGCTGTTGTGCACGCGCTCGCTGGCGACTTTGGGGAAGAAATACATGTCGGAAAAGCAGGTGATGCCACCCTTGATCTGCTCGGCAATCGCCAGATCGGTGCCATCACGGACGAACTCTTCATCGACCCATTTGGCTTCGGCCGGCCAGATGTGATTTTCCAGCCAGGTCATCAGCGGCAGATCGTCGGCCAGGCCGCGGAACAATGTCATCGCCGCGTGGCCGTGGGCGTTGATCAGGCCCGGGCTGAGCAGCACGTCCGGCAACTCGCGGATTTCCGTGGCGTTACACTTCAATGCTTCGGCGCGCGGGCCGATAAACACGATGCGACCGTCGCGAATGCCCAGGCCATGCTCCTTGAGCACAACGCCTGCGGGTTCGACGGGTACCAGCCAGGTCGGCAGCAATAATAAGTCGAGCGCAATGGCAGGTTTCGGCATCGAGGGTCGGTTCCAGTGCTTTTGTAAAGGATGGCGAAGTATACCCGAGCGTCTTCGCGGGGGGATCGCTATAATCGGCGGCTTTTGTTCATGAGTGCGGGGTGAGGGATGCGCGATCGACTGTTGGCTGCGGAGAAAGTAAAGGCCATCGATTGGCGTGACGGCGCGCTTTACCTGCTGGATCAGCGTATTTTGCCGTTCGAGGAAACCTGGATTGCCTACACCAGCGCCGCCGGCGTGGCTGAGGCCATTCGCTCGATGGTGGTGCGTGGCGCGCCGGCCATCGGCATCAGTGCGGCTTATGGCATTGTGCTGGCGGCCCGTGCCCGGGTGGCCGAGGGCGGTGACTGGTACGCGGCGCTGGAGGAGGATTTCGCGCTGCTGGCCGATTCCCGCCCGACGGCGGTCAATCTGTTCTGGGCGCTCAATCGCATGCACGATCGACTGGATCGCCTGAAGGACAATGCCGATCCGCTGGCGGCGCTGGAAGCCGAGGCCATCGCCATTCATGAAAGTGATCGCGAAGCCAACCTGACCATGGCTCAGCTCGGCGTCGACCTGATCCGCAAACATCAGGGCAATGCCCAGGCGATTCTCACCCACTGCAATACCGGCGCCCTGGCCACTGGCGGTTTCGGTACCGCGCTGGGAGTGATTCGTGCGGCGTACCTGGAAGGCATGGTCGAGCGGGTTTATGCCGATGAAACCCGGCCATGGCTGCAGGGCTCGCGCCTGACCGCGTGGGAGTTGGCGAACGAAGGCATCCCGGTAACGCTCAATGCCGATTCGGCTGCTGCGCACATCATGAAAACCAAAGGCGTGACCTGGGTGATCGTCGGCGCTGACCGCATCACCGCCAATGGCGACGTGGCGAACAAGATCGGCACCTATCAACTGGCGGTCAACGCCATGCACCACGGCGTGCGTTTCATGGTGGTGGCGCCGAGTTCGACCATCGACATGCATCTGGCCAGTGGCGACGACATCCCGATCGAGGAGCGTGACGGCGCCGAGCTGCTGGAAGTCGGTGGCAAGCGCGTGGGGGCGGACGTCGAGGCGTTCAATCCGGTGTTCGACGTGACGCCGGCGGATCTGATCGATGCGATCGTTACCGAGAAGGGCATCGTCGAGCGACCGGATACAGCGAAGATGGCCCAGTTGATGTGCCGCAAGCGCCTGCATTGATGGGCTGTGGCGTCTGAAAGGACGCCATCGCCAGCAGGCTGGCTCCTACATTGATTGGTGTCGAACGCAAACCCTGTAGGAGTGAGCCTGCTCGCAATGGGGCCGTCAAAGTCAATAAACATCTCCAAATCAAGCCCCAAATCTGCATTCAAAGAAGCTCTGAGCCTCTCTCGTCCCCTTTACGCCTGTCATCGGTCAACTAACTATGCTCCATGCGCATCTGGGGGATAGGTGCGTGGCGGCTCTTGTGATAACATCCGGCGTTTTCCGAGGCAGCTTCACGGAGCTGTCTTTACTGCGCAAATCCACGGTCCGAATTGTTGATTTGTCGTAAGTCGGCGCATGGCACTCAGCCTGCCCCGACGAGCTTCGTACATCCCATATGGATATGACGAAGTTTCACCAGAAAAAGGAATCAGGCTTCTCATGGGCGAACTGGCCAAAGAAATCCTCCCGGTCAATATCGAAGACGAGCTGAAACAGTCCTATCTCGACTACGCGATGAGCGTAATCGTCGGCCGTGCACTGCCGGATGCGCGCGATGGCCTCAAGCCCGTGCACCGTCGCGTACTGTTCGCGATGAGCGAGCTGGGCAACGACTTCAACAAGCCGTACAAGAAATCTGCCCGTGTTGTCGGTGACGTAATCGGTAAGTATCACCCGCACGGTGATACCGCGGTGTACGACACCATCGTCCGCATGGCTCAGCCTTTCTCCCTGCGCTACCTGCTGGTTGACGGTCAGGGCAACTTCGGTTCGGTCGACGGCGACAACGCCGCGGCCATGCGATACACCGAAGTGCGCATGACCAAGCTGGCGCACGAGCTGCTGGCCGACCTGCACAAGGAAACCGTGGACTGGGTGCCGAACTACGACGGCACCGAAATGATCCCGGCGGTGATGCCGACGCGCATCCCCAACTTGCTGGTCAACGGCTCCAGCGGTATCGCCGTGGGCATGGCGACCAACATTCCGCCGCACAACCTCGGTGAAGTCATCGACGGTTGCCTGGCCCTTATCGACAACCCTGAGCTGACCGTCGATGAGCTGATGCAGTACATCCCCGGTCCGGACTTCCCGACTGCCGCGATCATCAACGGTCGCGCCGGCATCATCGAAGCCTATCGCACCGGTCGCGGCCGCATTTACATGCGTGCCCGCTCGATCATCGAAGACATCGACAAGGTCGGTGGCCGTCAGCAGATCGTCATTACCGAACTCCCTTACCAGCTGAACAAGGCGCGTCTGATCGAGAAGATCGCCGAACTGGTAAAAGAGAAGAAACTCGAAGGCATCACCGAGCTGCGCGACGAGTCCGACAAGGACGGTATGCGCGTCGTGATCGAACTGCGTCGCGGCGAAGTGCCTGAGGTGATCCTCAACAACCTTTACGCCCAGACCCAGCTGCAATCGGTATTCGGCATCAACATCGTCGCGCTGATCGACGGTCGTCCACGTATCCTGAACCTCAAGGATCTGCTGGAAGCCTTCGTCCGTCACCGTCGCGAAGTCGTCACCCGTCGTACCGTGTTCGAGCTGCGCAAGGCCCGCGAGCGTGGTCACATCCTCGAAGGCCAGGCCGTTGCCCTGTCGAACATCGACCCGGTGATCGCCCTGATCAAGGCGTCTCCGACCCCGTCGGAAGCCAAGGAAGCGCTGGTCAGCACGCCGTGGGAGTCCTCGGCGGTGGTGGCGATGGTGGAGCGTGCCGGTGCCGATTCGTGCCGTCCGGAAAACCTCGATCCGCAATACGGTCTGCGCGAAGGCAAGTACTTCCTGTCGCCAGAACAGGCGCAAGCCATTCTGGAACTGCGTCTGCACCGTCTGACCGGTCTGGAACACGAGAAGCTGCTGGCCGAGTATCAAGAGATCCTCAACCAGATCGGCGAGCTGATCCGCATCCTCAACAGCGCCGTGCGCCTGATGGAAGTGATCCGCGAAGAGCTGGAAGTGATCCGCGCCGAATACGGCGACGTGCGCCGCACCGAGATTCTCGATGCGCGCCTCGATCTGACCCTGGGTGACATGATCCCGGAAGAAGAGCGCGTCGTGACCATCTCCCACGGTGGCTACGCCAAGACCCAGCCGCTGGCTGCGTACCAGGCTCAGCGTCGTGGCGGTAAAGGCAAGTCGGCGACCGGCGTCAAGGATGAGGACTACATCGCTCACCTGCTGGTTGCCAACAGCCACACCACGCTGCTGCTGTTCTCCAGCAAGGGCAAGGTGTACTGGCTGAAGACTTACGAAATTCCGGAAGCGTCCCGCGCCGCCCGTGGTCGTCCGCTGGTCAACCTGCTGCCGCTGGATGACGGTGAATACATCACCACCATGCTGCCGGTCGAGGAATACACCGAAGGTCACTTCATCTTCATGGCGACCGCCAACGGCACCGTCAAGAAGACCCCGCTGGAATCCTTCAGTCGTCAGCGCAGCGTCGGTCTGATCGCGCTGGAGCTGGACGAAGGCGACGTGCTGATCTCCGCGGCTATCACCGATGGCGAGCGCGAAGTGATGCTGTTCTCCGACGGCGGCAAGGTGACGCGCTTCAAAGAGTCCGATGTACGTGCCATGGGCCGTACCGCCCGCGGTGTGCGCGGCATGCGTCTGCCGGAAGGGCAGAAGCTGATTTCGATGCTGATCCCGGAAGAAGGCAGCCAGATCCTCACCGCTTCCGAGCGTGGTTATGGCAAGCGCACCGCGATCACCGAGTTCCCTGAGTACAAGCGTGGCGGCCAGGGCGTGATCGCCATGGTCAGCAACGAGCGTAACGGCCGTCTGGTCGGTGCGGTACAGGTGCTCGACGGCGAAGAAATCATGCTGATCTCCGATCAGGGCACTCTGGTGCGTACCCGTGTCGACGAAGTGTCGAGCCTGGGTCGTAACACCCAGGGCGTGACCCTGATCAAACTGGCCAAGGATGAAACCCTGGTCGGTCTGGAGCGGGTTCAGGAGCCATCGGAAGTCGAAGGCGAAGAGCTGGAAGGTGAAGAGGGTGCCGTGTTCGAGGGGGATGTCGTGATCGACGACGTTGCCGAGGACCAGCAACTCGACGCCGCAGCTGACGAAGAGCCGCAGGAATAAGCGGACAAGCGAGGGGGCGGATGAAAATTCGCCCCCTTGTTATTTGTCCGGTATGAAACATCGGAGATCTCTTGTAGGAGTGAGCCTGCTCGCGATGCAGGCGCCGCGGTGCATCTGAACTACCGCAGTGATGCAATCGCGAGCAGGCTCACTCCTACAGGGTGATGCGCTTCCGGGCCGTTCCGGTGTCGACGATTAATGCGATTTAATGCGTGATATCAAATCAGAGCGAGATTGGATGTGAGCAAGCGAGCCTATAACTTCTGTGCCGGTCCTGCGGCGCTTCCTGAAGCTGTACTGCAACGTGCCCAGGGTGAACTCCTTGATTGGCACGGCAAGGGGCTGTCGGTCATGGAAATGAGCCATCGCAGTGATGAGTTCGTGTCCATTGCCACCCAGGCCGAGCAGGACCTGCGTGACCTGCTGAATATCCCGTCGAACTATAAAGTGCTGTTTCTGCAAGGTGGCGCCAGCCAGCAGTTTGCGCAGATCCCGCTGAATCTGTTGCCGGAAAACGGCAGCGCCGACTATATCGACACCGGTATCTGGTCGCAGAAAGCCATCGAAGAAGCCTCACGCTACGGCCACGTCAACGTTGCCGCCACCGCCAAGCCTTATGACTATTTCGCCATTCCGGGCCAGAACGAGTGGAGCCTGTCGAAAGACGCCGCTTACGTTCACTACGCGCCGAACGAAACCATCGGTGGTCTGGAATTCCAGTGGATCCCGGAAACCGGCGACGTACCGCTGGTGGCCGACATGTCGTCGGACATTCTCTCGCGTCCGGTCGATATCTCGCGATTCGGCATGATCTACGCCGGCGCGCAGAAGAACATCGGCCCGAGCGGCATCGTCGTCAATATCATCCGCGAAGACCTGCTGGGCAAGGCGCGTTCGCTGTGCCCGACCATGCTCAACTACAAGGTCGCGGCCGATAACGGCTCGATGTACAACACGCCGCCGACCCTGGCCTGGTACCTCTCCGGCCTGGTGTTCCAGTGGCTGAAGGAGCAGGGCGGCGTCGAAGCGATCGCCAAGCTCAATGACGTCAAGCAGCGCACGCTGTACGACTTCATCGACGCCAGTGGTCTCTACAGCAACCCGATCAACAAGTCGGACCGCTCGTGGATGAACGTGCCGTTCCGTCTGGCTGACGATCGTCTGGACAAGCCGTTCCTCGCCGGTGCCGACGCGCGTGGCTTGCTCAACCTCAAGGGCCACCGCTCCGTGGGCGGTATGCGCGCCTCCATCTACAACGCCGTCGACATCACCGCCGTCAATGCGCTGGTGGCGTACATGGCTGAATTCGAGAAGGAACACGGCTGATGTCCGAGCAAGAACTCAAGGCACTGCGCGTTCGCATCGATGCTCTGGACAGCAAGGTCCTCGAGCTGATCAGCGAGCGTGCCCGCTGCGCCCAGGAAGTCGCGCGAGTAAAGATGGCCTCGCTGGCCGAAGGCGAAGTGCCGGTGTTCTATCGTCCCGAGCGTGAAGCTCAGGTGCTCAAGCGCGTGATGGAGCGCAATCAGGGGCCGCTGGGTAACGAAGAGATGGCGCGGTTGTTCCGCGAAATCATGTCCTCGTGCCTGGCGCTCGAGCAGCCGCTGAAAGTGGCTTACCTCGGCCCTGAAGGCACCTTTACCCAGGCGGCGGCCATGAAGCACTTCGGTCACGCGGTGATCAGCAAGCCGATGGCGGCGATCGACGAAGTGTTCCGTGAGGTGGCGGCGGGGGCGGTGAACTTTGGCGTGGTGCCGGTGGAAAACTCCACCGAAGGCGCGGTCAACCACACCCTCGACAGCTTCCTTGAGCACGACATGGTGATCTGCGGCGAAGTCGAGCTGCGCATTCACCATCATTTGCTGGTCGGTGAAAACACCAAGACTGACAGCATCAGTCGCATCTACTCCCATGCGCAATCGCTGGCCCAGTGCCGCAAGTGGCTGGACGCGCATTACCCGAATGTCGAGCGCGTGGCGGTATCGAGCAACGCCGAAGCGGCCAAGCGGGTCAAGGGTGAGTGGAACTCGGCGGCGATTGCCGGCGACATGGCGGCAGGCCTGTATGGCCTGACCCGTCTGGCCGAGAAGATCGAAGACCGTCCGGACAACTCGACGCGCTTCCTGATGATCGGTAACCAGGAAGTGCCGCCGACCGGCGACGACAAGACCTCGATCATCGTCTCGATGAGCAACAAGCCCGGTGCGCTGCATGAGCTGCTGGTGCCGTTCCATGACAACGGGATCGACCTGACCCGGATCGAAACCCGTCCGTCGCGCAGCGGCAAATGGACTTACGTGTTCTTCATCGACTTCGTCGGCCACCACCGTGATCCGTTGATCAAGGGCGTGCTGGAAAAGATCAGTCAGGAAGCAGTAGCACTCAAAGTGCTGGGTTCCTACCCGAAAGCAGTTCTCTAAGGGCGGTAGCAAATGAGTGGCAACTTCCTCGCTCTGGCACAGCCGGGCGTGCAACAACTTTCGCCGTACGTTCCGGGCAAGCCTGTGGACGAACTGGCGCGCGAGCTGGATCTGGATCCGGCGAAAATCGTCAAACTGGCGAGCAATGAAAACCCGTTGGGCGCCAGCCCGAAAGCGCTGGCAGCGATTCGCGAAGAGCTGGCCGAGCTGACCCGTTATCCGGACGGCAACGGCTTTGCGCTGAAATCGCTGCTGGCCGAGCAGTGCCGTGTCGAGCTGAATCAGGTGACCCTGGGCAACGGCTCCAACGACATTCTTGAGCTGGTAGCGCGCGCCTATCTGGCGCCGGGCCTCAACGCCGTGTTCAGTGAGCACGCGTTCGCTGTCTACCCGATCGCCACCCAGGCTGTCGGTGCGCAGGCCAAAGTGGTTCCGGCCAAAGACTGGGGGCATGACCTGCCTGCGATGCTTGCGGCCATCGACGCCAATACCCGCGTGGTATTCATCGCCAATCCGAACAACCCGACCGGTACCTGGTTCGGCGCCGAAGCGCTGGACGAGTTCCTGCAGGACGTTCCGGAGCACGTGCTGGTGGTGCTGGACGAGGCGTACATCGAATACGCCGAAGGCAGCGATCTGCCAGACGGTCTGGACTTCCTCGCGGCGTACCCGAATCTGCTGGTATCGCGCACGTTCTCCAAGGCCTACGGTCTGGCGGCGCTGCGCGTAGGTTATGGCCTGTCCACTGCGGTGGTGGCGGACGTGCTGAACCGCGTGCGCCAGCCGTTCAACGTCAACAGCCTGGCCCTGGCCGCGGCCTGTGCGGCGTTGAAGGACGAGGAGTATCTGGCGCAAAGCCGTCAGCTCAACGAATCCGGCATGCAGCAGTTGCAGGATGGTTTCCGTGAGCTGGGCCTGAGCTGGATCGAGTCCAAAGGCAACTTTATTTGCGTCGACCTCGGACAGGTGGCAGCGCCGATTTTCCAGGGCCTGCTGCGTGAAGGCGTAATCGTGCGTCCGGTGGCCAACTACGGCATGCCGAACCACCTGCGGGTGACCATCGGTCTGCCGGCGGAAAACAGCCGCTTCCTCGAAGCGCTGCGTAAGGTTCTGGCTCGTGGGTGATGTCACTGCTCTGCAATCTGCTGCACCTATGATCGGTCGCCTTGTGGTGGTCGGTCTGGGATTGATCGGTGGTTCGTTTGCCAAAGGCTTGCGTGAAAGCGGTATCTGCCGTGAGGTGGTCGGGGTCGATCTCGACCCGCAATCGCGCAAGCTGGCGGTCGAGTTGGGCGTGGTGGATCGTTGCGAGGATGACCTGATCGCTGCGTGTCAGGGCGCCGACGTGATTCAACTGGCGGTGCCGATTCTGGCCATGGAGAAGGTGCTGGCCCGTCTGGCGAGCGTCGATCTGGGGCAGGCGATTCTGACCGATGTCGGCAGCGCCAAGGGCAATGTGGTGCGCGCGGCGACCGAGGCGTTCGGCGGCATGCCGGCGCGTTTCGTCCCGGGGCATCCGATTGCCGGTTCCGAGCAGAGTGGGGTGGAAGCTTCCAATGCCGAGCTGTTCCGTCGGCACAAAGTGATTCTGACGCCGCTCGAGCAAACCGACCCGGCCGCACTGGCGGTGGTCGATCGCTTGTGGCGCGAACTGGGTGCCGATGTCGAGCACATGCAGGTCGAGCGCCACGATGAAGTGTTGGCCGCGACCAGTCATCTGCCGCACCTGCTGGCCTTCGGTCTGGTCGACTCGTTGGCCAAACGCAATGAAAACCTTGAGATCTTCCGTTACGCTGCGGGCGGTTTCCGCGATTTCACAAGAATCGCCGGAAGCGACCCGGTGATGTGGCACGACATCTTCCTCGCCAACCGCGAGGCTGTCCTGCGCACACTCGATACATTTCGCAGCGACCTCGACGCCTTGCGCGACGCGGTCGATGCAGGGGATGGGCACCAATTGTTGGGCGTCTTCACGCGCGCCCGGGTTGCCCGCGAGCATTTCAGTAAAATCCTGGCCCGCAGGGCCTATGTGGACGCTATGAATTCCAACGATCTGATTTTCCTGGCTCAACCTGGTGGCCGCCTGTCCGGTCGGATTCGCGTACCAGGTGACAAATCGATTTCCCACCGTTCGATCATGCTCGGCTCGCTGGCCGAAGGCGTGACCGAGGTTGAAGGGTTCCTCGAGGGCGAAGATGCCCTGGCGACCTTGCAGGCTTTTCGCGACATGGGCGTGGTCATCGAAGGCCCGCACCACGGTCGCGTGACCATTCACGGCGTCGGCCTGCATGGCTTGAAGCCGGCACCGGGTCCGATCTATCTGGGCAACTCCGGCACTTCGATGCGTCTGTTGTCCGGCCTGCTGGCGGCGCAGAACTTCGACAGCACCCTGACCGGTGATGCGTCGCTGTCCAAGCGTCCGATGAATCGCGTGGCCAATCCGCTGCGTGAAATGGGCGCCGTGATCGAAACCGCTGCCGAAGGTCGTCCGCCGATGACCATTCGTGGCGGTCACAAGCTCAAGGGGCTGACCTACACCATGCCGATGGCCAGTGCTCAGGTGAAGTCCTGCCTGCTGCTGGCGGGTCTGTACGCCGAAGGCAAGACCACCGTCACTGAACCGGCGCCGACCCGCGACCACACCGAGCGCATGCTGCGTGGTTTCGGCTATCCGGTAAGCGTCGATGGCGCCACGGCGTCGGTCGAATCCGGCGGCAAGCTGACCGCGACCCACATCGAAGTGCCGGGCGACATCTCGTCATCGGCGTTCTTCCTGGTGGCGGCCTCGATCGCTGAAGGCTCCGAGCTGGTGCTGGAACACGTTGGCATCAACCCGACCCGTACCGGTGTGATCGACATCCTGCGCCTGATGGGCGCTGATATCACCCTGGAAAACCAGCGTGAAGTCGGCGGCGAACCTGTAGCTGACCTGCGCGTGCGAGCGGCTAAACTGAAAGGTATCGAGATTCCGGAAGCGCTGGTGCCACTGGCCATCGACGAATTTCCGGTGCTGTTCGTGGCGGCGGCCTGCGCCGAAGGCCGTACCGTGCTGACCGGTGCCGAAGAGCTGCGCGTCAAGGAATCGGATCGTATTCAAGTCATGGCGGACGGCTTGCTGGCGCTGGGCGTCAAGTGCCAGCCGACCCCGGACGGCATCATCATCGATGGCGGCCAGATCGGTGGTGGCGAAGTGCATGGTCACGGTGATCACCGTATCGCCATGGCTTTCAGCGTCGCTTCGCTGCGCGCCACTGCCCCGATCCGCATCCATGATTGCGCCAACGTCGCGACGTCGTTCCCGAACTTCCTCGCGCTGTGCGCGCAGGTCGGCATTCGTGTGGTTCAAGAGGCTCAGTCGTGAAAAACATTGCACCGGTCATCACCATCGATGGGCCAAGCGGTTCGGGCAAGGGCACGGTCGCCGGGATTCTGGCCAAGCGTCTGGGCTGGAACCTGCTGGATTCCGGTGCGCTGTATCGCCTGCTGGCGTTCGCTGCGCACAATCATGGTGTCGACCTGACCAATGAAGAGCTGTTGAAGAAACTGGCCGCTCATCTGGATGTGCAGTTCATCGCGGCGACCGACGGTCAACTGCAGCGCATCATTCTGGAAGGTGATGAAGTCAGCGATGTCATCCGCACTGAAAGCGTCGGTTCCGGTGCTTCTCAGGTGGCCGCATTGCCGGCAGTCCGCGAGGCGCTGCTGCAGCGCCAGCGTGCTTTTCAGGAGGTGCCGGGCCTGGTGGCCGATGGTCGTGACATGGGTACTGTGGTTTTTCCGGATGCGCCGCTGAAGATTTTCCTCACCGCCAGTGCCGAGGAACGGGCGCGCCGCCGATATTTGCAGTTGAAGGGCAAAGTCGAGGGTGTTAGTCTGTCGAGTCTGCTAGATGAGATCCGTGCACGCGACGAGCGTGATACCCAGCGCGCAGTAGCCCCGCTCAAACCGGCGGCAGATGCGATACAGCTGGATTCCACGGAGTTGTCCATCGATCAGGTGCTTGAACGCATCATGAGCGAGATCGCCATTCGCGATATCGCCGGGTGACCAAGAAGGCCGCAGGGGACCAGTCATAGTCCTGCAGCGCTTCTTTTAAATGAAACTAACCCACGCCGTCTGGGGTGTGGAGATGGGCGTATTCTTCGCCCTCATCTACAGGAATTAAAATGAGCGAAAGCTTTGCGGAACTCTTTGAAGAAAGCCTAAAGACCCTGAACCTTCAGGCAGGCTCCATCATCACCGGTGTTATCGTTGATATCGATTACCAGGCTCGCTGGGTAACCGTTCACGCTGGCCTGAAGTCTGAAGCACTCATCCCGCTGGAACAGTTCTACAACGATGCTGGTGACCTGACTATCAATGTCGGTGACGAAGTTCACGTTGCTCTGGATTCGGTTGAAGACGGTTTCGGTGAAACCAAGCTGTCCCGTGAAAAAGCCAAGCGCGCTGAATGCTGGATCGTTCTGGAAGCAGCCTTCGCAGCTGAGGAAGTGGTCAAGGGCGTTATCAACGGTAAGGTTAAAGGCGGCTTCACTGTCGACGTTAACGGCATCCGTGCGTTCCTGCCAGGTTCCCTGGTTGACGTCCGTCCAGTGCGCGACACCACGCACCTGGAAGGCAAAGAGCTGGAATTCAAGGTCATCAAGCTGGACCAGAAGCGCAACAACGTTGTCGTTTCCCGTCGCAGCGTCCTGGAAGCCGAGAACTCCGCCGAGCGTGAAGCTTTGCTGGAATCCCTGCAGGAAGGCCAGCAAGTCAAAGGTATCGTCAAAAACCTCACCGATTACGGCGCATTCGTCGATCTGGGTGGCGTGGACGGCCTGCTGCACATCACCGACATGGCCTGGAAGCGCATCAAGCATCCTTCCGAGATCGTCAACGTTGGTGACGAAATCGACGTCAAGGTTCTGAAATACGATCGCGAACGCAACCGTGTTTCCCTGGGCCTGAAGCAACTGGGCGAAGATCCATGGGTTGCTATCAAAGCCCGTTACCCAGAAAGCACTCGCGTTACCGCTCGTGTAACCAACCTGACCGACTACGGCTGCTTCGCTGAGCTGGAAGAAGGCGTTGAAGGTCTGGTACACGTTTCGGAAATGGACTGGACCAACAAGAACATCCACCCTTCGAAAGTCGTACAAGTCGGCGACGAAGTGGAAGTCATGGTTCTGGACATCGACGAAGAGCGTCGTCGTATCTCCCTGGGCATCAAGCAGTGCAAGTCGAACCCATGGGAAGACTTCTCTGGCCAGTTCAACAAGGGCGACAAGATCTCCGGCACCATCAAGTCGATCACCGATTTCGGTATCTTCATTGGTCTGGACGGCGGCATCGACGGTCTGGTTCACCTGTCCGACATCTCCTGGAACGAAGTGGGCGAAGAAGCCGTACGTCGCTTCAAGAAGGGCGACGAGCTGGACACCGTCATCCTGTCGGTTGACCCAGAGCGCGAGCGCATCTCCCTGGGCATCAAGCAACTGGAAAGCGATCCGTTCTCCGAGTACGTCTCGGTTAACGACAAAGGCGCTATCGTTACTGGCACCGTGAAAGAAGTTGACGCCAAAGGCGCCATCATCGTTCTGGCTGACGACATCGAAGCGACCCTGAAAGCCTCCGAAATCAGCCGTGACCGCGTTGAAGACGCGCGCAACGTTCTGAAAGAAGGCCAGGAAGTTGAAGCCAAGATCATCAGCGTTGATCGCAAGAGCCGCGTAATCCAGCTCTCGATCAAGTCGAAAGACGATGCTGAAGAAAAAGAAGCTATCCAGAGCCTGAAATCGGCTCCGGCAGCTGAAGGCGAAGCAGACACCACTATGGCTGCACTGCTGCGTCAAGCAATGGCCAAACAGAACTAAGTTCTGCTTGATCATGAAAAAGGGCGACTTCGGTCGCCCTTTTTTGTGCCTGCGATTTGGTGGCGAAGGGTGCTTGGGCTGCATCGGGTTTGTCGTGAAACCAATCCTCCTGCCTGGTTGTCTGTTTCTTTAATCGGATCAATCGCCTATTCGCGACTAAGCTGGGTATTAGTCGTGCAGTAGTCGGGCATTGCCTGGCATAAGGAAGTGGATGAACAGATTTATTGTCTTGATGGCGTTGTTGGTATTGGCTGGCTGTACCACGAGTGCCAAGACTCATGCTGTGCGAGGTGTCAGCGGTATAGAAATTGACTGCTCTGGTCTGGGGTCAGGGTGGGAAAAATGTCAAAGGCGCGCGGCGAAGGAGTGCAAGGGGGCGGGTTACAGGGTGATCACCCGATCTGATCAGGCGAAGGATGAAGATGAATATCCGTTTGGCTTCAATCCCGCAGGCTACGTCACTCGAACCATGCTGGTCATGTGCCGTTGAATGTGCGCGGCTTCGGCTTGTGCTTTTGTGCGCTGAAAACGGGCGTTTCGGCGCCAGGGAAGATATGTCAATCCCTGGGCTGTTCAAATTCTTCCGGGCGTGCTAAAACCTTTCAAGCGCTGATCTAGCTGCTTGAAAAAGAAGGGAAAAATATGACGAAGTCGGAGTTGATCGAACGAATTGTCACCCATCAAGGGCTACTCTCATCCAAGGAT
This sequence comes from Pseudomonas sp. 13B_3.2_Bac1, assembly GCF_025466205.1. NCBI lineage: Bacteria > Pseudomonadati > Pseudomonadota > Gammaproteobacteria > Pseudomonadales > Pseudomonadaceae > Pseudomonas > Pseudomonas sp. 13B_3.2_Bac1. The sequence continues at coordinate 40,326 of NZ_JANLOG010000076.1, read as the reverse complement.
GTGGAGCTGGCCATCAAGACCATGCTTGAACAAATGTCCCAGTGCCTGGCTACCGGTGATCGCATCGAGATCCGTGGGTTTGGCAGCTTTTCTCTGCACTACCGCGCGCCACGTGTGGGACGTAATCCGAAGACCGGCCAATCTGTCAGTTTGGATGGTAAGTTTGTTCCGCATTTCAAGCCGGGCAAGGAATTGCGTGATCGGGTGAATGAAGAGGAGGATGGAGTTTGATCCACACCGCTGGTTATCAAGGAGTTGCTCATGCGTAAGCTGAAGCGCGTGTTTATTTGCGTTTTCATTCTTTTGCTGATGCTGGTAATACTCGCCTTCGCTCTCGAGAATCAGCAAGCAGTATCGTTATTGTTTCTCGGCTGGGCGGGTCCTCAGTTACCGGTATCAGTTGTAATGGTCCTGTCGCTGCTGCTTGGCATGCTGATTGGCCGGGTTTTGAGCTGGTTTATGGGGCGTTCGTCCCGGACACCCCGCAAACGTCTGTCTTGAAGGCTTCACTCAACATGGGCATCTATCGAATTTGCATTGCCGCGTGTTTATATCCATTAGTAAAACGTCCATTAAGCTGTAAAATACTGCCCTTGTTCGATAGTGACCGTTTCCCACGTCGCTTTGGATTGAATCTGATAAGAGCCGAATCATTCAGGCTCTTGCATTCATGGATCACGACAACGCACCTCTGAGGCGTTGTCTGCAGCTCAAGGGTAAGGTCTCGCGTGAAAATTCTCGTCACCGGCGGCGCCGGGTTTATTGGCTCCGCAGTCATTCGTCACATCATCTCCAATACGACTGATGCAGTCGTTAATGTCGATAAGCTGACATATGCCGGTAACCTGGAGTCGCTGGCTGATGTCAGCCAAAACCCTCGTTATGAGTTCGAGCGTGTCGATATTTGTGATCGTGCCGAGATCGACCGCGTTCTACGCGAACATCAGCCTGACGCCATCATGCACCTGGCAGCCGAATCGCACGTCGACCGTTCGATCTCCGGTCCGTCTGAATTCATCCAGACCAACATCATCGGCACGTACACGCTGCTGGAAGCGGCGCGTCATTATTGGGCTCAGCTCGATGATACGCGCAAGACTGGCTTCCGCTTCCATCACATTTCTACGGACGAAGTGTATGGAGACCTTGAAGGTCCGGAAGATCTGTTTACCGAAACCACACCGTACCAGCCAAGTTCGCCGTATTCGGCCAGCAAAGCCAGTTCCGATCATCTGGTGCGAGCCTGGGCGCGCACCTACGGTCTGCCGACGCTGGTCACCAACTGCTCCAACAACTACGGCCCGTGCCATTTCCCGGAGAAGCTGATCCCGCTGATCATTCTCAATGCGCTGGAAGGCAATCCTCTGCCGGTTTATGGCAAGGGCGACCAGGTTCGCGATTGGCTGTATGTGGAGGATCACGCCCGTGCACTTTACAAGGTTGTGACCGAAGGCAGCATCGGCGAGACGTACAACATCGGTGGGCATAACGAAAAACAAAATATCGAAGTGGTACATACCCTTTGCGCTCTTCTTGATGAGCTGCGTCCTGATTCCGCTCACCGCCCGCATGCAGGTTTGATCACCTACGTGCAAGATCGTCCTGGCCACGATCAGCGTTACGCGATCGATGCGAGCAAAATCCAGCGCGAGCTGGGTTGGTCGCCGGAGGAAACTTTCCAGACCGGTATTCGCAAGACAGTAGAGTGGTATCTGAACAATACCGAGTGGGTAGAGCACGTCAAAAGCGGCAGCTATCAGCAGTGGATTGATCAAAACTATGCGGATCGCTCTCACAAAGCATGAAAATTCTACTTTTTGGGAAAAATGGCCAAATTGGTTGGGAATTGCAGCGTGCGCTCGCTCCGTTAGGCGAGTTGGTGGCCTATGGGCATAATGCTGCTCAAGGCTTGGCTGTTGACCTCGCCGATGCCGAAGCGCTGCGTGCAGTAGTAAGAGCAGTCGAGCCGGACCTGATCGTTAACGCTGCTGCGTACACTGCAGTCGATAAGGCAGAGTCAGACAAGGAGAAAGTTGATCGCGTAAACGCTCAAGCATGCGAGATCATGGCGCAAGAGGCGAAGGCGCTGGGCGCTTGGTTTGTCCACTACTCAACGGATTACGTTTTCAGCGGTCAAGGTTGCGAGCCTTGGAAAGAGACTGACTTAGTTGCGCCATTGAACCAGTACGGAAGGAGTAAAGCTGCGGGTGAACAAGCAATTATTCAATCGGGCTGTCAATATCTGATTTTTCGCACCAGCTGGGTTTATGCCCAGCGAGGCAACAATTTTGCGAAAACGATGTTGCGGCTTGCTCGCGAGCGCAAAGAGTTGAACGTCGTATCCGATCAGGTAGGCGCCCCAACGGCAGCCGATTTGATTGCTGACGTTACCGTACTGGCGGTACAAAAGGCCTTGGTCAATTCTGATCTAATAGGTATTTATCATCTTGCGGCAGAGGGGGAGACCACCTGGTATTCCTATGCCAGCTACATATTCGATTTTGCTCGAGAAAATGGCGAGGATCTGGTTGTTTCAACGGTCAATCCCGTTGATTCCAGTTCTTATCCCACGCCTGCGCGCCGTCCAATGAATTCACGTCTGGATACCCGCAAGCTCCGGGAGCGCTTTTCCGTACACCTCCCATCCTGGCAGTCGGGTCTGGATCGAGTGCTCGGAGAGATTTTGGGAAAATGAGCAATTTACAAATACATAAATGATTTTTTATCGACTTAAGTGGTTTTAGAAATGAGTTAAGCCACTAACAAGAGTCGCGACTGCCAAATTCGATGAGAATTGAGCCGTTGGTATGCGCACTCGGTGGTGCGATATAAAAATCATGAAATTTTTAATTCAAGGGCATCAGGATATGCAAGTCAATTCCGGAAACGAAGTTGCTAATGAAGGGCTTGATGTTTATTCCCTCATTTTTACAATTTGGCGCCAAAAAATTGTGATTCTGTGTTTTGCTGCATTAGGAGTCGCCATGGCGGCTGCCTATGCATTTGTGGCCCAGCCAATTTATGAAGCAAGATCTTTCATAACGCCGCCTACACAGAACGACATTCAGAGCCTGAACAAGGGGCGAGCCACGCTCAATCTTGCACCATTAACCGTGAAGGATGTTTACTCGGTATTCTTGAAAAACTTGCAGGCCGAATCCTTGCGTCGCGAGTTCTTCGACAGGACTTACCTGCCGGCCCAGGGGCAAAGCGATGATCCTAAAGGCAAGTTTTATGAAAAGCTGAACAAGGATCTTACGATCGCGCCGGTCGGCAAAGATGTGAATGAGCGATTCAAGATCGTGCTGCAGGATCCGGACGCACGACGCGCGCAGCAATGGGTAGATCAATATATCGCCAGAGCGCAGGAGCTGTCCCTGCAAGAGATTAATAAGAATCTTGCAGGTGAGTTTGACGTTGCTGTACAGGATTTTAATCAAAAAATAAGCGTGCTTCGAGACGAAGGCGAGAGAGCCAGACAGGATTCGCTGGCGAAACTACGCGAGGCACTGATCGTCGCCAAAGCCATTGGCCTGGAAAAGCCGCCTATTGTCAGCGGAAATCCAAATCAGTCGATAAATATCGCGGGTAATATGGGCGGTGAACTTACTTACATGCGCGGCACTAAGGCCCTCGAAGCCGAGATAGCGAATCTGCAAGTGAGAAAGTCTGACGATCCATTCATCAAGAAGCTGCGTGGTTTCGAGGCGAATTACAATTTCTATAAACAATTGTCCCAACAATTTCGGAAGGTTAATACATTTCGCATGGACGGTGATGTTGAACTTTCCGGCGAGCCTGTGAAACCGAAAACTGCCCTGATCGTTCTGGGTGGTCTGATTGTCGGTATCATGCTGGGGATCATCGTCGTACTGCTTCGCAACGCGCTTCTGATCAATCGGAAGGAATTGGCTGGCCAAAATTTTCGTGTTGATCGATAGGTCTTGTCTATCACCTTTTTTGCGTTGGTGTTTATGTCTATAAATCATGAGTTTCTGAGCCATTCAATACTGGTTCAGAAGCCAGTGAACAACATGCTTTGCATCTGCTTCCGGCCATTCATCATTGAAACAAATGTATAATTATGCCCGGTCAGATGATTAATGTTCCAATGTTAGTGAAAGCCTAGGATCAGGCGAGAGGGTTGAAAATGAAAGGCATCATTCTGGCGGGGGGTTCAGGTACACGTTTGTATCCGCTGACAAAGGGCGTATCCAAGCAGCTGCTGCCTATCTACGACAAGCCGATGATTTTTTATCCGCTTTCGGTGCTAATGCTCGCCGGTATTCGCGAAATCCTTGTCATCACCACCCCGGACGATCTCACCGGTTTTCAGCGCTTGCTGGCTGACGGCGCTCAATTTGGTGTGGATCTCAGTTATGCAGTTCAGCCTAGTCCAGATGGCTTGGCCCAGGCATTTCTTATTGGTGAAAAGTTCATCGGCGAAGACTCCGTGTGCCTTGTTCTCGGCGACAATATTTTCTATGGCCAAGGCTTCACCACAATGCTTCAGGATGTTGCTACACGCAAGAGTGGCGCAACCGTGTTCGGGTATCAGGTAAAAGACCCTGAGCGATTTGGTGTAGTGCAGTTTGATGAAAGTCGAAAGGCAATGTCCATTGAAGAAAAGCCCCTGAAGCCTAAGTCCAGTTACGCAGTAACCGGCTTATATTTTTACGACAACGATGTCATTGAAATCGCTAAAAAAGTAAAACCGTCGGAACGAGGCGAGTTGGAAATTACATCGATCAACCAGGCATATTTGGATCGGGGTGATTTGCAGGTAGAGCTCCTTGGCCGAGGGTTTGCGTGGCTGGATACGGGAACTCACGAAAGTTTACTGGAAGCTTCTCATTTCGTTGAAACCATTGAAAAACGTCAGGGCTTCAAAATCGCCTGCTTGGAAGAGATCGCGTTCAAGAACGGGTGGTTAACTACTGCCGAACTGTACAAAACAGCCAATGAGCTGAAGAAAAATAATTACGGGCAATACCTGCTCGGACTCATCAAAGAACATGATGAACAGTGATTTTTCGGTGTTCACGCTTTTTATTGCAGGTGAGTCATGGCCTACTTGAATGCAGCACAGCTAGAAGAAATGGGTTTCAAGAAACTCGGCAAAGAAGTCAAAATCAGCGATAAGGCCAGTATCTATAACCCAGAGTTGATAGAGTTAGGCGATCATACGCGAATCGATGATTTCTGTGTTGTGTCAGGTCGTGTGATATTTGGCAAGTACAACCATATTACTCCGATGTGTTTAGTGGCGGGCGGAAAGCCGGGGATAGAGTTTTCGGATTTCTGCACATTGGCGTATGGCGTAAAAGTATTCTCGCAATCAGATGACTATAGCGGCGCCACCTTGACCAACTCGCTCGTTCCGAAAAAATTCAAGAACGAGAAGTTTGAGAAGGTGGCGCTCGAACGGCACGTCATAGTGGGCGCGGGAGCCGTAATCATGCCTGGGGTAATTATCAGAGAGGGCTGCTCCGTAGGTGCGATGGCCTTACTGACTAAAAGTACCGAGTCATGGGGTATCTACGCAGGCATTCCGGCGGTTCGAGTGAAAGAGCGCAAGCGGGATCTTTTGGATCTGGAACAACAGTTTTTGGATGAATCAAAATGACAATACCATTCAACAAGCCACCTTATACTGGTAACGAAGACCAGCATGTCATCACCGCAATGCGAAGCGGAAAAATGTCCGGTGATGGCGATTTTACACTTCGTTGCCAGGCATGGTTCGAGGCGCAAGTGGGCTGTAAGAAAGCGCTGCTGACACCTTCCTGCACTCAGGCACTCGAGATGGCGGCGTTGTTGATCGATATACAGCCAGGCGATGAAGTAATTATGCCTAGCTATACATTTGTCAGCACAGCGAACGCGTTTGTCTTGCGCGGCGCAAAGATTGTTTTCGTTGACGTTCGTGCCGATACCATGAACATTGATGAATCGTTAATTGAAGATGCAATTACTGACAAGACGAAAGCTATCGTTCCGGTTCATTACGCCGGTGTAGCGTGCGAGATGGACACAATCATGTCCATTGCCAATCGGCATAATCTGTTTGTGATTGAAGACGCTGCCCAAGGCATGATGTCGACCTATAAAGGGCGAGCATTGGGAACAATAGGCCACATGGCGGCTTACAGTTTCCATGAAACAAAAAACTATACAAGTGGTGGCGAAGGCGGCTTGCTCCTGATCAATGATGATCAATTTGTTGTCAGAGCCGAAATCATCCGTGAGAAAGGCACCAATCGTAGTCTTTTCTTCCGCGGGATGATTGATAAATATACATGGGTCGATGTTGGTAGCAGCTACCTTCCAGGGGAGCTTCAAGCAGCTTATCTTTTCGGTCAGCTCGAAAAAGCAGATCAAATCAATCAAGCCAGACATGCTGTTTGGGACTATTATTACCAAGCATTGCAAAAAACATCGAATGACGGCTGCATTGAACTTCCTAGTCTTCCGGATGAATGTGTCGGTAATGCGCATATGTTTTATATAAAAGTCCGGGATATTGAAGTTCGCACCCAGGTTTTGGATATTCTAAAAAAACAGGGGGTTGGCGCTGTTTTCCATTACATTCCGTTGCATTCTGCACCTGCCGGTTTGAGACTAGGTCGCTTTCATGGCACAGATGTACACACTACTATTGAGAGTGAGCGCCTTATCCGTCTGCCAATCTGGTATGGCATGCAAAAGTCGGAAATGGAGCAAGTAGCTACGACTGTGATCGGTGCAGTAAATGCAACTTTCCGGTAAGGCTGCATCGGATGCTTCTGACAAAAAGCGTGCGCTCATCAGCGCCGCTTTTACTACCATTGCTCAGATTTCCAAGATCGGGGTGGGCTTCGCCTTCATTAAGCTTATCGCGGTTTACCTCGGTGCCGGAGGTATGGGACAACTTGGCCACTTTATGAGCGTAGTAACCCTTCTGTCGTTACTTGCGGGGGGCGGGATTGTTAACGGTCTGATCAAATATGTTGCCCAGTATAAAAAGCAGCCGAAAAGACTGATGGATACAGTCGCGGTGTCAAAAGCTTATTCTTTGGTATTTTGCACACTTATTTGTTTCTTAGGCTGCATATTTTCCAAGTTGTTATCGGGCTATATATTTAAAACTCCGGACAATTACTGGATTATTATCTTTCTTTCTATTGCTCAATTTGGATTTGCGTTCACTAATCTGGTGACCGGAGTCATCAATGGGCTACGGGACACCAAAACGTATGCGCTTATTCAAATTGCAGGGAATGTACTTGTACTGCCTGTGAGCTGGATTCTGATCAAGAATTTTCACCTTATCGGTGCTGCGCTATCGATGGTGTTTTTTTTCTCGTTCTACACGATCCCGGCATTGTATTTTTATCGGCGGTCTATTTTCTTTAAGTTTTCGAAAGGTTTGAAGTACGAGGCCGAAGGATTCAAGCGGCTAATGGCGTTTACATTGATGGCAATGGTAGGTGCAATCAGTGTCCCACTGATAGAGATAATAATTCGCGAGCAGATTATTGATAATGTTGGTTTTGTAGCGGCTGGCATATGGCAGGCATCCATCAAGCTATCAAGCGCTTATATGGGTTTTTTTACCATTTTTCTTGCCGTGTATTTTATGCCAATGGTGTCGGAGAAGGCGGAAGTTTCTCATATTACGCCTTTGGTTTTAAGGTTTATGAAACTAGTCATGGTGATTTTTATATCCGGGGCGTTGGTTTTTTACGCTTTGAGACAATACCTCATACCTTTATTGCTTTCAGCAGAGTTTGTAGAACTTGAAAGCTTGATAAAATATCAGCTGTTGGCTGATTTTTTTCGTATTTCAACCTATGTAATAAGTTTTGTTGTGGTCGCGAAGGCTGCGCTGAGGATTTACCTAGTAAGTGAATTGACTCAAGGTTTTGTTTTCTGTGGATTAAGCCTCTCTTTTCTGCACAGCGGATTGGGGGTTAAGGGAGTTTTTCTCGCTAATTTGATAATGAATATCGTATATTTTTTGGTTTCAATTATTGGATTTATGATTTATAGAAGGAGGAGTATTTGATGTTAACCGGGAGCGTAGTGGTATCCTGCTATAATCAGGAAGATTACATAGAAGAGTGTCTGGATAGCATACTTTCTCAAGAAATCAACTTTGCCTGTGAGATCATAGTTTCGGATGATTGTTCAACTGATCGTACTCAGGACAGGCTTCGCGCATACTCTGATAGGCATCCGGGTAGAGTCAAACTTCTGCTCAGAGATAAAAATGTCGGCGCGGCATTGAATTATCATGGTGTGCATAAAATGGCATCCGGCGATGTTGTTTATCACTTTGATGGTGATGACGTCATGCTGCCGGGGAAACTACAGCAGCAATATGATGTATTTAAAAATAACTCAGACGTGAATGTCGTATTTCACAAAGCAGTCTATTTTTCGGACGATAATTCGTATTCGTCAGAAACACAATTCCCTGAGGCAGATACAGATATGGTGTCTTTGATCTCACTGGAAGAAATGGCTCGTTGGGGTGCTATTGCTGTTCACAGCTCCTACGCCTATCGACGGGATTCCAGGCGGGCGGTGATTGATCGGGAATTTATGGAGTGGTTTTTCGTAATAGATTCCTTACTTCCCAATAAAAAGGCGGCTTATATCAATGCGCCGTTGGTAAGGTATAGATGTAACCTGTCAGCAGGTTCTTACTTGTCTACAACTACCGGTAGGATTAAATCCTATACAATATATCTTAATGATTTGTATGGCTATTTTAATTCGCAGCCGAAATTAAGGACTGATCTATACGCTAATTTTTTCGTCACCTTCTTAGCGATGGCAAGGTCAACTCATAAATGTACCGTAAAGAGTCTGATGTTTTTATTGCGAAATTTACACTGTTTTCGATTCCACAAAATTGGTGAGACTGTAAACGTCCGAAAACGTGTCGGACCCGAGAACAAGGTACGGTGATGAGTGTGCATTGTGGGTCCGCAGCAACTGAGGCGATAGGATGTTAGGTCTAGATCTTTACGGCACGGCGTTTTATCTGGTTAGCACTTTTCTGTTCCTGTTTGCTGCGTTCCAAACTCTGGCACGGAATCGCAGCGTTGTAGATGTCAATCGAGTCATTGAGCTCTTTGCTGTGTTTTTTGCAATCGCCGTCGTTTCTCATGATGTGTCTAATCGACCCTTTGATATGGAGGGTGATACGGCGGTTTATATTAATTTCTTTAATGACTTGAATTCCGGCCTGGAAAACCCCTTTCAAACATTTGAGCCGGGATTTATTGGGATTGTGCGAGTTTTTGGGTATTTGTCACTCGACTACCAGAGTTTTTTTTATTTCATTACATTTATGTTTTTGTGGTCGTATTATTTTCTGATCAAAGCAATATTTGGTGTTCAGTCCCGTTGGTCTTTGATTGTTTTTGCGGCGGTTCTGTTTTACCCGTTTTTCTTTTCGTTGACTGCTAACGTTATTCGGCAAGGCTTTGCCATGTGCTTTATAAATTTATCACTATACTGTGCTACGAGAGGGTATTGGAAGCGTGGTGTGATCCATACAATAATTGCGACTCTATTTCATAAATCATCCATTATTTATTTTCCAGTTATTCTATTTCGACGGTTGGTCCTTAAGGTGGGAGTTTCTGGTTTAATGGTTTTGTGGCTAGGATTCTCTTTGGCTTCATATTTGAAGTTGTTTGTTTTATTGGTTTCGGTGTTGTTTGATTTGTCGTTCAGCTATGGTTTGGCTGTTAACTATAATGATGTTGGTGATATTGATTATATTACTGGGTTTAGATGGGATTTTTGGGCATTTTCTTCGGTTGCTGTAATTTTGCTGGTGGTTCTAAAGTTGCTTGGAGGAGAGCTAAATAAGCGAGAAACTTATATTTTCTATGTCTGCGCTTTGCTTTCCTGTCTTCATATCGCGATGTTTGATGTGGCTTATAATGATAGATTTGGTGTCTATTCTTGGATCTACTATCCGTTGGAATTGGCTTATGTCATCCGTGCAGTCAGCAATAATTTCGCGAAAGGTCAGCAACGTTTTTATGCTGAAGAGAAGTCTATCACCATCAAACAAGGAGACAAACTTTGATATTGTTGACAGGTGCCAAAGGATTCATTGGAAGCTCGCTGCTTTTGCGTCTTTGTGAGGCTGGTCATAAAGTTAGAGTGGTGACTCGTTCCACCTTCGAATGCGAGGACGATAACGTTGAAGTCGTCTGTGCTGACTTGACCAGCCCCGATACTGATTTTAATGCCTTGCTCTGCGGTTGTGATGTGGTTTTTAATTGTGCAGGTGAAATCCATAAAGAAGAGTCTATGCGCTCTCTTCATGTGGATGCTACGGAGCGATTGGTCGCAGCTGCAAATCAATCGGCGCGGAAAGAGCATCCCATACATTTTGTTCAATTGAGCAGTGTAGGTGCGTATGGGCCTGCAAGAGGAGCTAGTCGCGTTGTAAACGAACTAACGCTCGAAAATCCACAAGGCGTTTACGAAGAAACGAAAACTATCGGGGACTCGCGGGTAACCAAAAACAGAAATAATCAGTTTTTTAGTTTTACTGTTTTGCGACCTTCCAATGTGTTTGGCCCAAGTATGACTAATAACTCACTTAGGCAATTGGGGCGAATTGTACGGAAAGGATTGTTTTTTTACATCGGTTCCGCCAAAAAAGACTCGGTGGCCACCTATATACACGTTGATGATGTTGTCTCTGCCTTGATGCTTTGTGGATTCGACTGTAAGGCCAAAGGTGAAATATTCAACCTTTCCAATGATTGTGCTTTATTCGAACTTATAAATGGAATGGCTGACGCGCAGGGTGTTTCGAGACCTGAATGGAGTGTCCCCGAAGCACCATTGCGTCTGATGGTCGGCATTGCCAATCGTTTTTTACGACTGCCTGTTACTCAAGCGAGGATTGACACGCTGGTAGCCAAGACTTCTTACCCGTCGATCAAGCTGCAAGAAATCCTTGGTTTTGTCCCTGAAAGAAAAGTTCCTACTAGCATCGGTGAACTTTTCTTAGAAAAAACAGCAGTCTGATCAGGGGCGTATTGATTGTTTTACGAGACTGATTGCCTCAGAATATAAGCTATAATCTAGGGCACGTCTTAAAGACTGCAGGTACAGGAATTTGCTGGGTTTACATAGGTATGGTCGGCGCCAAGTCATTGAGGAGAGATTTTCATTGCAAACTAATGAATTAAAGATTGCTCGAGTTTCGACAGTTCCGCTCTTTGTGGTTGCTCACCTGCAAGCTCAGATCCAAGCGTTGAGCGCTGCCGGTATGGCGGTTACGGTCATTACCAGTCGCGACGAAATGAGTAATGAGCTTACGAAAAATAAGAATTTGACCTATGTGCCAGTAAATATTGAGAGAGAAATCAATCTCGTCCAGGATTTTTTAAGTCTAGTCGCTCTGGTTCGCATTTTCAGAAAAAACAAATTTGATATCATTCACTCAACTACTCCCAAAGCCGGATTGCTTTGTGCTATAGCAGGTGTTTTTTCGGGGACGAAGATTCGATTGCATACGTTTACAGGGCAGCCGTGGGCTACCATGACTGGTGTCAAGCGATCAATATTAAAACTGTGCGACAGAGTTATCGGTTTGTTGAACACTCATTGTTATGCTGATAGTGAAAGTCAGAAAAAATTTCTCGTTTCCTGCGGGATAATCAAGGTTGAAAAGATATCGGTAATAGGTGTGGGCTCTATTGCCGGTATCGATTTGAATCGGTTTGATCCATCCCGCTACACTGCGGAACAACTAAGTTTGTTACGTGCCGATCTGGATATTCCGGAGTCGGGTAAAATTCTTTTGTTTGTTGGCAGAATTACACCTGACAAAGGCATTAAAGAACTCGTTTCTGCATTTGCCGAGATCGTGAATAAAGACAGCAATATCTTTCTTGTGTTTGTTGGTCCATTTGAATCTGCCGGAGAGAATATCGTCGCCCAGATTACAGATGTGGACGTGCGAAAAAATATAAAGACAGTTGGTTATACCGATGAGCCGGAAAAATATATGGCGCTCGCCGATCTCTTATGTCTCCCCAGTTATCGGGAAGGATTTGGCACAGTCGTTATCGAAGCCGCAGCCATGGGAACGCCCACGATTGGTACTGACATCTATGGCTTGTCAGATGCAATAGTCGATGGCGAAACCGGGGTGTTAGTTCCAGTCAGAGACTCTGCGGCGCTTGAAGCGGCTATTCTATCTACTTTAAACAATGCCCCGTTAATGTCGGCGATGGGTACTGCTGCCCGAGATCGTGCGTGTAGCGATTTTGGCGCGAACAATTGTTCAGATTTGTTGATAAATGAGTACAGAAGCTTTCGAGCTGACTGTTGATTTACATCGCTTACCTCAGCGAGTCTTGCTTTCCTGAGCGACCGGATTCGTAGGGGCGGCATTGGTCGATGGTTTGAAACCGCGACATGCAGGAGTTTGTGCTCAGGATAATCGTCGGTCATCAGGTAACCGCGATAACCATCGAGCAGAAGCGACCGAACTTCCTGCGCCCGCTGGTTGAAAAGGTCTCCGTCGGTTTAGGTGCCTGCCAAATTTCACGCACGTACAGGATGGACTGATCGGCGCTCGATTAGGCGCTGATTCCGCCGAAAGACGGAGTGAGCGGTGGATGCGTCTGGTATCGATGCGAGGTGAATTGATACGCATGCCTCCGATGGCTCGTAAACCCTTTACCTCTATTCAGGTGTCGAAATAGGGCGCGTGTAGCGTCAACGAGATAATATCTACCAGGTCCAAAGTCGCTGTGGCGAAATCCACGCCGCCCGGATCGAGATTACTCCCAGGCAACCTCATAAATTTGCTTCCAAAATCCCAGATACAAAAGCACGATGTTGAGAAATTCGACGGTGTAATCTGGCAAGGTTCAGGTAATAACACAGCTCATCGTAACACTCTTACCAGCAATAAGCCGGCCCAGGAGACACCAAAGGTGTCCCAAGGCCGAAGTAGCGCTAGGGCTGACTGGCTTGTTGCATTACGCTGCAAATCACGTCGCAGGTCTTATCGATTTCGGCTTCAGTCAGCGTTGGATGCACCATGAACATCAGGCTTGTCTCTCCCAACTCTTTCGCCACAGCCAGTCGTTCTTCTGGGCGCCAGCCGGTATCATCAAACGCTTTCTCGAGATACACCTCAGAGCAAGAACCAGAAAAACATGGAACTCCAAGCTCGGAAATAGCGGACATAATCCGATCGCGGTTCCAGTCGGCCTTCAGTTGCTCCGGCTCTACGAACACATAACATTTATAGGCAGCGTGAACGCAGTTTTCAGGAACCATTGGAGCACGCAAACCTTTAAGCTCACGAGAAACCGACCAGATACGTTCCGCATAGTTGATTCGGCTGGCACGCCACTCGGCCATGCGACGCAACTGAATCCGGCCTATGACTCCTTGCACTTCTATCATTCGCCAGTTCGTACCGAAACTTTCATGCAGCCAACGGAAGCCTGAATGATGCTCGCGTTCGTAAATGGCTTCCCAGCTCTTGCCATGATCCTTGAAAGACCACATTTTCAACCAGAGACTACGATCATTCGTCGTAACCATCCCGCCCTCACCCCCGGTGGTCATGATCTTGTCTTGGCAAAATGACCAGGCACCTATATGACCAATGGAGCCCACAGGACGTCCGTTATACATTGCACCATGTGCTTGGGCGCAGTCTTCGATTACCTTGAGGTCATGGAGGGCCGCAAGCTCCATGATCGGATCCATATCGCATGGCCAGCCAGCCAGGTGCACGCAGATCACGCCGCGGGTACGGGGAGTCAGTACAGCCTGGATTGTCTGCGCGGTAATGTTCTGGGAATCTCGGTCGACCTCGGCAAAGACCGGAACTGCACCGGCATTGACGATGCTGGAAACCGACGCCAGAAAAGTCCGTGGGGTGACGATGACCTCATCTCCGGGCCTGATTCCCAGAGCATTTAAAGCAAGATCAAGTGCAACGGTACCGTTCGCCAGGGCGATCGCGTATCCCGTGCCTGCCCAAGTGGCAAACTCCTTTTCAAATTCGCGGCACTCTTGCCCGGTCCAATAGTTAACTTTATTGGAAAGAATCAGATCGCGAACGGCATCGGCCTCTTCTTCTGTGAACGAAGGCCAAGGAGAAAATGGGGAATTCAACACGGTTTTTACCTGCCATCCATAATTTAAAAAGAACCGTCGAAAATTCGAACGGCTAATCAGTCACATTTATCCGATGCCTGGGCATTCAGGACCTGACAATCGCTCGAGCGGGAACCCCTGCCACAGTGCTATTATCAGAAATATCGCAGACCACTGCGGCACCGGCACCAACCATCACGTTGGAACCTATCCTGAGCATCTGCCTGACGCTGGCACCGATACCTACCCAGCTTCCATCGCCTATGTTCACGGAGCCTGCCAAGCGGGCCCCGGGACTGATATGCACGCACAAACCAAGAGTGCAGTCATGATCCACGCTGCATCCCGTGTTCAGAATCGCCCCTTCACCGACTGTCGCATAGGCATTGACCACTGCCAGTGCAAACACCACGGTTCCAGCCCCAATCTTAGCGTATGGGCTTATGATCGAAGAGGGGTGGACTAGCGAAGGAATTTGCGCATCTGCAGCCTTCAGTTCGTCAATTTTACTGCGGCGGACACTGTTGTTGCCAATAGCTACCAGGACACCGTCGAACTCTTGCACGCGGTGGAGCAAGTCCTGGGTTGTTCCAACTACCGGCCACAGCCCGATGGATGAAACCTGAGGCCATGCATCATCAAAGAACTCGATGCCTCGCCATCCACAACATTCAGCCGTGTCGGCGACAACCTTTCCGTGACCACTCGCACCGAGAATTGCCAATCTCTTCATCTTTTGGACCCGGTGAACTTGGTCATAGTGACTTCACCTTGAGCACTGATCCCATCCCTGACCAAAACTTTTTTGACAGTGAGAAGGATAATCTTAATGTCGAGCCAAAGGGACTGATTATCTACATACCATACATCCAGTTTGAACTTTTCCTCCCAGGACAGTGCGTTGCGACCATTTATTTGAGCCCACCCAGTGACGCCTGGGCGTACATCATGCCTGCGAACCTGTAATGTATCGTACAGAGGCAAGTACTCCATCAGCAGTGGACGAGGCCCAACCAGACTCATATCCCCCTTTATGACGTTCCACAACTCAGGCAACTCATCCAGGCTGCTGGATCGAAGAAAACTGCCAAAACCCGTCATTCGCTCCGAGTCGGGCAAGGGGTTACCGTTGGCGTCCAACGCGTCCCGCATCGTGCGAAACTTGACCATTTCAAAGGGTTTACCACCTAGGCCTGGCCTGACCTGTCGAAACAAAATCGGTGATCCCAATCGCTTGCGAATCAAGTATGCGACTATTACGATCACGGGAGACAAGACAATCAACCCGGCCATGGAGGCCACAATATCGAATAAGCGTTTTGACATCGGAGATCCTTGAAAAATATTATCGTTGGAGAAAAAGGCGTTTGAATCATTTCATCAAACGCTTGAAATGCTCGCCAGAGAGATCAAAACCGATTTGAAATGACAGTTCTTTTCGATAGAACTCAGCCCCATTGTCAGCTAGGGTGCTGCGTCCCTCAATCGAGACATCCAGCAACGCCAGGATTGCACCCGCAGGTGCCTACAGATCATCCGGCTTGCTACAACGCCACCACCAGCCTCGCGCACCGGATCTACGGCATCTCCGCCTACAGTCATCAAAATCGGCTTCCTGCCTGCAATATATGCCTAGGTTCCGAGGGAATGGTGTTGATGAACACACAAACCGAAGCAATAACTTGATCGTTGCCAAGCTGCTGGCGGATCAGGCTCAGCGGCTCAGGTCTGCACATCGCCAGCCGGCAGGCGACGAATTTCGCTGCATATGATGCCACACTGAGGCGTTTTTTTGCCCCTCCGTTTAGCTGCCACACGTTTTCCACCCCATGCGACTTTGCTACCATCCAGGCTCATGGGCCATTGTTGCCTTCCCAAGCTCACGAGAAAATGCCAAAACCGAAACGTCCCCCCCGGTCACGGTTCGATAGACTGCAATACGCGCGGATTCCTGGAAAACTTCCTAAATTTTAAATCGTTGGTGGAACAAATGAAATTCGAACACTTGCAGAGTCAGCGGCAGAACCATGGACCTATACATATGGGTGGAGCCCAGGGATGTGCGACTGGCCGTCAATACCATGCTTGAGCCAGTGTGTGAAAGTGTGCCTACTCGCGATAGGGCTGTGACTCGTGGGCTCGGTGGTTTCTCGCTGTACGAACGCGCGCCTTGGCTTGAACGGAATCAGAGAAATGACCCTGTGGTTAGTCCGGAAGGCCAGTTAGCGCCGCATTTCAAGTCGTGGAAGGAGTTCATGGATCCGGTGAATGAGGATCAGGAGGATATGGTTATCGGCAGCCGCGGCGAAAGAAGTGACGAGCCTATTCCTGAGTCGCGTAAGGGTTTTTTATTTTTTGTTAAAGTTATGCTTGGCAAAGGTGTTGAACAATTTTTTTCGAAATCCGCCGAAATTGTAAATAAGGGCTGCAATATATTTCTTGTGATTGTTGAGCCATTCAAATTGTTCGGAGACTATGTTCTCGGGCTTGTTACAGATGTGAACGTTCGCAAAAACATAAAATAGTTTGTAATTTCGATGATTCTAAAAAATACATCGCTCTCGAGTACGCGGGGTTTTCAGATTGACTATGGATATAGAGCACGCACCTCTGCGAGTCTTGGTCACTGGGGCAACCGGCTTTGTTGGATCTGCATTGGTCAGAGCTTTGGAAAACCAACCGGGTTATTTGCCAATTTCCGTCGTGCGTTCAAAAGTTAAATCGCCTGTAGCAAACACCCAAACATTCTGCATCCCCGATATCTCATCATCAACCGAATGGGAGGGGTGTCTAAAGGGCGTAGCGGTTATTGTTCACGCTGCTGCACGGGTGCATGTGATGAAAGAAGTCGTCGCGGATGCGTTATCAGAATTTCGCAGAGTCAATGTCGAGGGCACAGTCAATCTTGCCCGGCAAGCTGCGCAAGCCGGGGTTAAACGTTTTGTTTTTATCAGTTCAATTAAAGTGAATGGCGAGGAGACGGAGCCTGGTCGCCCGTTCACTGCTGACGATATTCCGACGCCATCCGACCCCTACGGGATTTCCAAGAAGGAGGCGGAAGAGGCGTTACTGGCTCTTTCCGGCGAAACGGGTATGGAGGTTGTTATTATTCGCCCCACCTTGATTTATGGTCCGAGCGTCAAGGCAAATTTTCGGAAAATGATGACGTGGCTCAAAAAAGGCGTACCTCTGCCTTTCGGCGCTATTAATAATAGACGTAGCTTGGTTTCACTCGAAAATCTGGTCAGTTTAATTTTGGTTTGCGTTACGCATCATAACGCCGCCGGTCAGATATTTTTAGTTAGCGATGGCGTTGACCTTTCTACGACTGAGTTGCTGAATCGCACCGCCGAGGCCCTAGGCGTCAAAAGTCGTTTGGTTCCCGTGCCTGAACAAATGTTGATTTTCTTCGCAGTTGCTTTAGGACGCCGCGCATTGTCTCAGCGGTTGTGCAAATCTCTGCAGGTTGATATCAGTAAAACCCAAACGTTATTGGGTTGGAATTCGCCCGTTTCGGTACAAGATGCGTTGAATAGAACGGCTAAAGATTTTTTGGAATATCGTTGATGACGAACTTGTATTGGATTTTATCGTTGGCGCTTGCTGGTGCACTCACTGGGACAGCTTTATTGCGTCGATATGCGCTTTCCAATAATCTGATAGATATTCCTAATGCGAGAAGTTCTCATGAGCTACCTACCCCCACGGGTGGAGGTGTGGCCATTGCTGTCTCATTTGTATTGAGCGCGCTTTTGCTTGCACTGACCGGGCTGATTCAATGGTCCGTGATAGGGGCGATCGCCGTGTCTGGGGGGGGAGTTACTGTCATCGGTTTGCTCGACGATTATGCCCATACTCCAGCCCGCTGGCGGTTATTTTGGCATTTTGTCTCTGCGATCACGGGATTGGTTATTATCGGCGGATTGGCGCCGATTCAAGTATTCGGGATGTCGTTGAATTTAGCTTGGGCTGGTTACGTGTTCGGAAGTTTTTATCTTGTCTGGTTGTTAAATCTTTATAACTTCATGGACGGAATAGATGGATTGGCAAGTATGGAAGCCATATTTGCTTGCCTGGGCGGGGCGCTACTCTATTTTGTTTCCGGACACATCGAATTTGTGTGGGGTCCCATAGTGCTGGCCTTGGCAGTGGCTGGTTTTCTATATTGGAATTTCCCCCCGGCGCGCATTTTTATGGGTGATGCGGGTAGCGGGTTCCTGGGAATTACGCTGGGTCTCTTGTCGTTGCAAGCAGCGTGGGTCAACCCTGCATTATTATGGGGGTGGCTCATCCTGTTGGGCGTATTCATCGTCGATGCGACCTGTACCCTCGTTGTCCGACTGGTCAGGGGTGACAAGGTGTACGAGGCTCATCGCAACCATGCCTATCAATATGCATCACGTCAGTTTGGTGGGCATCTGCCCATCACGTTGTCCGTTACCGGCATCAACCTGATCTGGCTGTTGCCGATTGCCACTTTGGTGGCCCTTGGCAGTTTAGAGGGGGGTGTCGGTTTGTTGATAGCCTACGTACCGTTGATTCTTTTGGCCTTGCGGTTCAAAGCAGGTCAACGCGAAGGCTAGTTCGGTGCTTCTTCCAAGTGCAATTTTCAAGGTGCACAGGGGCAAAGAGCCTCGAAGTCAATTGAGATAAACCCTCTTGAGCTTTAAGCTTGTCGCTTGATTTTTTGAAAAGGATATTGAAATGCTTCGCCAATGGCTACTCCAGCTTCCTCGGCGGCAAAAAAGGCTGATGCAGGTTGGGACCGATGTAGTGTTGGTCTGGATTGCGCTTTGGATGGCCTTTGTCGTTCGTCTTGGAATTGACGATATGATAAACCCGCTGAGAGATCACACGTGGTTGTTCCTGTGTGCTCCTGTCATCGCGATTCCGCTCTTCATTCGTTTCGGTCTGTACCGCGCGGTTCTACGTTACTTCGGTAACGATGCGCTGATCGAAATTGTAAAGGCCGTGAGCCTGTCAGCGCTCATACTCGGCCTTGTGGTCTATTGGTATAGCAATCATGAGCAAGTTGTACCCCGCTCAATTGTTTTCAATTATTGGTGGCTCAGTCTGCTCACGATTGGTGGTCTGCGGCTGGCGATGCGTCAATATTTCCTCGGTGACTGGTTTACCGCTGCTCAGCACGTACCGTTCACTAACCGAGACAATGGTTTGCCCAAGGTTGCCATTTATGGCGCCGGGGCGGCGGGCAACCAGCTCGTTGCTGCGCTGCGCATGGGGCGAGCCATGCGTCCGGTCGCCTTTATCGATGACGACAGCAGTATTGCCGACAGGGTTATTTCGGGATTACAGGTTTACAAGCCCAAGCATATCCAGCGGATGATCGAGGCGACTGGCGCTCAGGAAATCCTTCTGGCCATACCCTCGACCAATCGTGGAAGACGTCGTGAAATTCTGGGGTACCTGGAAGGTTTTCCTTTGCATGTGCGAAGTGTTCCCGGTTTCATGGATCTGGCGAGCGGTCGTGTGAAAGTCGATGACATTCAAGAGGTCGACATCGGCGACCTGCTTGGCCGTGATGCCGTACCCGCACAGGGCGATCTGCTTGAACACTGCATAAAGTCACAAGTGGTTCTGGTGACCGGCGCCGGTGGTTCGATCGGCTCTGAACTGTGCCGGCAAATCCTTGCTTTGCGGCCCACCACTCTCCTGTTGTTTGAACACAGTGAGTTCAACCTTTACAGCATCATGTCGGAATTGGAGCAGCGGATCGTGCGCGAATCGTTGCCTGTAAAGTTGCTCTCTATCCTTGGCTCTGTGCGCAACCAGGACAAACTGCTGGACGTAATGAGGACGTGGCGAGTCGACACGGTGTATCACGCCGCGGCCTATAAACACGTTCCGATGGTTGAACACAATATTGCCGAAGGCGTACTCAATAATGTCATCGGTACGCTGAACACCGCGCAAGCCGCGTTGCAAGCCGGCGTTGCCAACTTCGTACTCATTTCCACGGACAAGGCAGTCAGGCCAACCAACGTGATGGGTAGTACAAAGCGTTTGGCTGAAATGACGCTCCAGGCTCTGAGCCGCGAGCTGGCCCCTGTTTTGTTTGGTGATACGTCGAATGTGTCCCGTGTCAATAAAACCCGTTTCACGATGGTGCGTTTCGGGAACGTGCTGGGATCTTCCGGGTCGGTTATTCCGTTGTTCCATAAACAGATCCAATTAGGTGGGCCCCTTTCGGTCACTCATCCGAAGATCACCCGCTATTTCATGACTATCCCTGAGGCCGCCCAGTTGGTGATTCAGGCAGGTTCAATGGGGCAGGGCGGTGATGTTTTTGTTCTGGATATGGGTGAGCCGGTGAAGATTGTCGAGCTGGCAGAAAAGATGATTCACCTTTCTGGTCTGAGTGTGCGATCGGAAAAGAATCCACATGGTGATATCGCCATTGAATTCACGGGGCTTCGTCCTGGTGAAAAACTTTACGAAGAGTTGCTGATTGGCGATAACGTTGCGGCGACTCTGCACCCGATGATCATGACTGCCAGCGAGGATTACCTTTCCTGGGATGTGCTCAAGGCAAAGCTGGTTGAGTTGTTGGCGGCAGTTGAGCAGGACGACTACGCGCGCGTCCGCCAACTTCTGCGCGAAACCGTTAGCGGTTACAGCCCTGATAGCGAAATCGTCGACTGGATCTATCAGCAACGCCGTCTCGAACCCTGATTGTTTCACATCCTGTAATAGACGCATTTTTGACACCCGCCAACCATCGCCTAAGTTTGAAGAGCAGCTTCGGAAAAGCTGCTTTCTCAAACGATGATGGAGCGTCATTTATGCGTAACGGTTTTTTCTACTCCCTGGTTTTCGCCTTCCTCACAAGTGCTTCGATCGCTGCGATTGCGGCACCTGTTGCGGCCCCTCAGGTGGAAAAGGCGACGATGGTGACGGAGGCGGTAACGGTATCTGTAGGTGAAAAGGTCGATCTCAACGGCGCCGACGCAGCAACTCTGCAAAAACAGTTGTCCGGAGTAGGCGAGGCGAAAGCCAAAGCGATTGTTGCGTATCGTGATACTAATGGGCCATTCGCCTCGGTGGATGAGTTGCTGGAAGTGAAGGGCATCGGCAAGGCGATCCTGGATCGCAATCGCGACAAGCTGGAAGTGAACTAAGCTGATAATTCAACGCCAAGGGGCCGGTCATTGACCGGCCTTTCTGTTTTCTGATGTCAGAGATTCGCCAAAGGGAGCTGCGTTGCGTTTGTCGGTGGGCTGAAAATTATGGGTATCATATAGCTGTGAGATTATGCCTATAATAATTTCCGCCGCCTTCATGCAAACAACGCTGAGGGCCAATCCCAAAGTATTTCAGGAGCGCTCTCATGAGTTCAGTCCAGTCTCAAGGTACGGCCGTCGTCACCGGGGCATCATCAGGTATCGGTGCCATCTACGCGCAGCGGCTGGCAGCACGTGGTTTTGATTTGCTGTTGGTCGCCCGCGATCAGCAGCGTCTGGAAAACGCCGCGAACCAGTTGCGCGAGACACAAGGTGTCCAGGTCGAAGTGCTCAAAGCCGACCTGACGCAAAAGGATGATGTCCTCAAACTCCAGCAACGCCTGCGCAGTGATTCGAGCATCAGCCTGTTAGTGAATAACGCCGGGGTTGCAGCCGATGGCTTGCTGGCCAATTCCGACGCCGAGCAACTGGAGCGTCTGATCCAGTTGAACGTCACCGCCGTTACGTTGCTGGCCTCGGCAGCAGCCGCCAGTTTCGCCAAGGCTGGACGCGGCACGATCATCAACATCGCGTCGGTGGTGGCGCTGTTTCCTGAACGCTTCAACGCGACCTACAGCGCCAGCAAAGCCTACGTGTTGAGCCTGACTCAATCGCTCAACGCCGAACTCGAAGGTACTGGCGTCAAGGTGCAAGCGGTGTTGCCCGGTGTTACCCGTACTGAAATCTGGGAGCGCTCGGGCATCGACGCCAGTGGTATTCCGGCGGAGATGGTGATGGAGGCCGGTGAGATGGTGGATGCGGCGCTGGCCGGTCTGGATCAGGGTGAGTTGATCACCATCCCGTCGCTGCCTGACGAAGGTGAATGGCAGGCATTCGTGCGTGCACGGCATGTCATGGCGCCGAATCTGTCGCGCAGCTCGGCGGCGCAACGCTACAAAAATTGATCAGAGGTAACTGCGGTATGAGTCAGCGTCGAATTGTTGTCACCGGTATGGGCCTGGTTTCTCCTTTGGGCAGTAACGTCGAGGTTGTCTGGCAGCGCTTGCTGGACGGGCGCTCCGGCTTGCGCAATTTGCCGGACGCGGTGAGTGCAGATCTGCCGACCCGGGTCGCCGGGATGGTGCCAACGGCGGCAGAGGACGTCGAGGCCGGTTTCGATCCGGACCTTGCCACGCCACCCAAAGAGCAGAAGAAGATGGACCGCTTCATCCTGTTCGCCATGGAAGCGGCGCGCCAGGCGTTGGCGCAGGCCGAATGGCAGCCGTCCGAGGCCAGGGATCAGGAGCGCACCGCAACGATCATCGGCTCCGGTGTTGGCGGGTTCGGTGCAATAGCCGACGCTGTACGCACCACCGACAGTCGTGGCCCGCGTCGTCTGTCGCCGTTCACCATCCCATCGTTTCTGGTCAATCTGGCGGCCGGACACGTATCGATCCAGCATGCTTTGAAAGGCCCGTTGGGTGCACCGGTGACTGCTTGTGCTGCCGGCGTCCAGGCGATCGGCGATGCTGCGCGGATGATTCGCGCCGGTGAAGCGGATATCGCGGTTTGCGGTGGAGCGGAAGCCTGCATCGATCGGGTCAGCCTGGCCGGTTTTGCCGCGGCGCGAGCGTTGTCCAGCGGCTATAACGACACTCCCGAGCGCGCTTCCCGGCCCTTTGACAGCGGTCGCGATGGCTTTGTGATGGGGGAGGGCGCGGGTTTGCTGGTGATCGAGTCGCTTGAGCATGCGCTGGCACGTGGTGCACAGCCATTGGCCGAGTTGGTGGGTTATGGCACCAGTGCCGACGCCTATCATCTGACCGCCGGTCCGGAGGACGGCAGTGGTGCACAACGGGCGATGCAGTTGGCGCTGGCTCAGGCTGGTATCGCGCCGGATCAGGTGCAACATCTCAACGCACATGCCACCTCCACCCCGGTCGGCGATCTGGGTGAGTTGGCGGCGATCAAAAGTGTGTTTGGCGAGCAGAACAAAATCGCCGTCACTTCCACCAAGTCCGCTACCGGACATTTGCTCGGCGCGGCCGGCGGGCTGGAGGCGATCTTCACGTTACTGGCCATCCGCGATCAGGTGGTGCCGCCGACGCTCAATCTGGAAAACCCTGACCCGGCAAGTGCTGGTGTGGACATCGTTCACGGCCAGGCGCGGTCGATGCCGATTGAATATGCGTTGTCCAACGGCTTCGGTTTTGGCGGGGTGAATGCCAGCGTGCTGTTCAAGCGCTGGGAAGGCTAGTCCTGATCTTTCTTCAGGGTGTCACGTGTGACGTCGAGAATCCGTTGGGCCAACTGCGGATTTTCGACGCTGCGTGCGAGCACCAGTGCACCAACCAGTGTGGCCATGATGACAATGCTGCGATCAGCGGCGGATGGGCCTTCCAGCGTGTTTTGCACTTGTTCCAGTCGACTGTTGAGCACCGCGTCGGTGGTCGGGCTGGGCTGACCGCGCAGACCCATTTCCGAGGACATGGTCGGCAAAGGGCAGCCTTCGTGCGCAGAGCTGTAGTGCCATTCGGAGAGGTAACTGTCGATGAACGCCTCCAGCGGGCGTTCCTCGGAGAACAGCATGGCGCAATGCGCGTCCAGCTGCGCGCCAGCCTCCTGCAAGGCTTTTTCCACCAATTCGTCCTTAGACTTGAAATGCGAATAGAACCCGCCATGGGTCAGCCCGAGCGCTTTCATCAATGGTTGCAAACCGGTGGCGCCGATACCGTCCTGGCGAAAGCGTGCCGAGGCTTCCTTGATGATGCGCTGATGGGTCTGGGCTTTGTGATCCTGCGAGTAACGCATTTCGACTCTCCGCGACAAGGCCACCATCTTAACCACGGAAAATTAAATGGTGACTGTACTTCTACTTCTAAAAAGCGTGCGGATAAGTCCAAAGCCATAAAAAACAAACCCCGCCGATTCAGGCGGGGTTTTTCATTCAGCGATCCTGCGCGTCCTTGATGTCCGCTTCGGCGTTGCGCTGCGCAACGCGTTTGCGTTCTTCATCGGTCAGTTCAACCTTGTTGGCGGTGTCGCGCAACATCATCAATCCGCCAACGATCGAGCCGATTGCAACGACCAGAATCAACCAGGCATACCAGGGCATAACGGCTCTCCTTAAGGGCAGTTCGACGGGCGAGGATTTCGCCGTGCGACGCTGCATACCACTTTTGAGCGAAGTGAGTTCGCAGTGGTTCCATTCTAGGTCCGATATCCCCGGTGCACCTTAAATCCCTGTAGGAGGCATGGGTTATCGTCCCGTGAGCATCGCATCGGCCGGAGCGTCAGCTCGCAACTGCCCGGTGAGCAAGAAGTAGCCGAAGCCGACCGCCATGAAACCGAGGAAAATCAGCCCGATCAGTGCGTTGAACCAGGCCATGGCGATCAGGCACACCACTGCCAGCACCAGTGCGATCAGCGGGATCAGCGGATAGCACGGCGCACGGAAAGTACGCTCGAGATTCGGTTCGGATTTGCGCAGTTTGAACAGGCTGAGCATGCTCATGATGTACATCACGATCGCGCCGAACACCGCCATGGTGATCATCGCCGCAGTGAGGGTCATGCCGCCGAGATTAATCAAGCCGTCGCTGTAAATCGCGGCGATGCCGATGATGCCGCCGGCAATGATCGCGCGGTGCGGGGTCTGGAAGCGCGAGAGTTTCGCCAGCGACGCCGGCAGGTAACCGGCGCGGGCGAGGGCGAAGAACTGCCGCGAGTAGCCGAGGATGATCCCGTGGAAACTCGCCACCAGGCCGAACAGGCCGATCCACACCAGCATGTGCAGCCAGCCGGAGTTGTCGCCGACCACAGTCTTCATCGCCTGCGGCAATGGATCGTTGATGTTCGCCAGGGTGCGCCAGTCACCGACGCCGCCCGCGAAGAACATCACGCCCATTGCCAGCAACACCAGGGTCAGGATCCCGCTGATGTAGGCCTTGGGGATCGTGCGCTTGGGATCCTTGGCCTCTTCGGCGGCCATCGCCGCGCCTTCGATGGCGAGGAAAAACCAGATCGCAAACGGAATCGCGGCGAACATCCCGGCAATCGCCGGCACACCGAACACATCGGAACCGGCCCAGCCATTCAAAGCAAAGCTGCTGAAGCTGAACGCCGGTGCGACCACGCCCATGAACACCAGCAATTCGATCACCGCCAGCACGCAGACGATCAGCTCGAATGTCGCCGCCAGTTTCACACCAAGAATGTTCAAACCCATAAAGACGATATAGGCGCCGACCGCTGCGTGTTTCGGATCGAGCGCCGGAAACTGCACATTCAGATAAGCGCCAATCGCCAGGGCGATGGCCGGCGGCGCGAAGACGAATTCGATCAGCGTGGCCAGCCCGGCAATCAGTCCGCCTTTTTCACCGAAGGCTCGGCGACTGTAGGCGAACGGCCCACCCGCATGGGGAATCGCAGTGGTCAGTTCGGTGAAGCTGAAAATGAAGCAGGTGTACATGGTCGCGACCATGAACGAGGTCACCAGAAAGCCCAGCGTACCGGCCACGCCCCAGCCGTAACTCCAGCCGAAATACTCGCCGGAAATCACCAGCCCGACGGCGATGCCCCACAGGTGCAAGGTGCCCAGTGTGGGTTTGAGTTGTGTGTTCATGCGCATGCTCCCTGAACGGTTTGGAAAGCTCGGGGGAGGGCGTGTGCAGTGGGCGTGCCAGTCCTGTGAATCAGGTCGCAATAGGCTGAAAGCTGTCGTTATCCAAGATGTTCATTACCGGATGGGCACATTTTCGTGCGCCAGTTGGGTGCGACGTCGTTAGTGCTGCCGTCTTCGCGGGCAAGCCCGCTCCCACAGGTTTGGCGTTGGAATCAAACTCTGCGGACCACGCAAAAAACTGTGGGAGCCGGGCTTGCTCGCGAAGGGGCCCGCCAACACGACGCAAAACCCACCTGTAACGAACGCATAAACCCACTCTTTACGCTTTCTTTATGCCCAGCCAACCCCCTCGGTCTCGCGCCTTTACAGCCTCCTTTCCGACAATGCCCCGACAAGCGGCAATACGCCGTAACACGGAGATCTTCCATGAGCGTTCTGGACGGGGTGTCCCTGCTGTTGGCAGCCGGGCTGTTCATTTATCTGTTGGTTGCGCTATTGCGCGCGGATCGGGGCTAGGAGCGGCTATGCACAGTTATGACTATTGGCTGATCCTCGCGTTTTTTGCGGTGGTGTTGTTGCCGGCGCCGTTCCTCGGGCGCTTTTACTACAAGGTGATGGAAGGTCAGCGCACCTGGCTGACGCCGATTCTGGGCCCGGTCGAACGTGGCTGTTATCGCATTTCCGGGGTTGATCCGCAGGCTGAACAGAGCTGGCAGAAGTACACGCTGGCCTTGCTGGCGTTCAACCTCGCCGGTTTCCTGCTGCTGTTTGCGATCCTGCTGTTCCAGGATCACCTGCCGCTGAACCCGCAAAACCTGCCGGGCCAGGAATGGACTCAGGCGTTCAATACGGCGGTCAGTTTCATGACCAACACCAACTGGCAGTCCTACAGCGGTGAAGCGACCCTCAGCTACCTGAGCCAGATGGTCGGCCTCACTGTGCAGAACTTCGTCAGCGCCGCTACCGGCCTCGCCGTGCTGGTTGCACTGTGCCGTGGCATCGGTCGCAAGTCGGCGAAGACCCTGGGCAACTTCTGGGTCGACATGACCCGCGCCACCCTCTATGGCCTGCTGCCGCTGTGCCTGCTGCTGGCGCTGTACCTGGTGTGGCAGGGCGTACCGCAGACCTTCGCGCAATATGTGAACGCGGTGACCATGCAGGGCGTTGATCAAGTGATCCCGCTCGGCCCGGCGGCCAGTCAGATTGCGATCAAGCAACTGGGTACCAACGGCGGTGGCTTCTTCGGTGTCAACTCGGCGCATCCGTTCGAGAACCCGACCGCGTGGAGCAACCTGTTCGAAGTCACTTCGATCATCCTGATCCCGGTGGCCCTGGTGTTCACCTTCGGTCACTACGTCAAGGATCTGCGTCAGAGCCGCGCGATCATCGCCTGCATGCTCGCACTGTTCCTGATCGGCGGCGCGACTTCGCTGTGGGCTGAATATCAGCCTAACCCTGCGCTGAACAACGTTGCTGTCGAGCAGACCGCGCCGCTGGAAGGCAAGGAAGCACGCTTCGGCACCACCGCCACTGTGCTGTGGTCGGTGACCACCACCGCGGCGTCGAACGGTTCGGTCAACGGCATGCACGACAGCCTCAACCCGCTCAGTGGCATGGTCGCGCTGGTCAACATGATGGTCGGCGAAGTGATCTTCGGCGGCGTCGGTGCCGGGCTCTACGGCATGTTGCTCAACGTGCTCATCGCGGTGTTCCTCGCCGGCCTGATGATTGGCCGCACCCCGGAATACCTCGGCAAGAAACTGCAGGCGCGGGAAGTGCAATTGCTGGTCGTCACCCTGCTGGTGATGCCGGTCGGCGTGCTGGTGCTCGGTGCGATTGCCGCCACTCTGCCTGGCCCGGCGGCGACCATCAGTAACCCCGGCCCGCACGGTTTCAGTCAGTTGCTCTATGCCTACACCTCGGCCAGCGCGAACAACGGTTCGGCCTTCGGTGGCCTGAGCGCCAACACGCCGTTCCACAACCTGATGCTCGGTCTGGGCATGTTGATCGGTCGCTTCGGTTACATCCTTCCGGTACTGGCTTTGGCCGGCAGCCTGGCGATGAAGAAAACCGCACCGATCGGCCAGAACAGCTTCCCGACCCATGGCCCGCTGTTCGTGACTCTGTTGACCGTGACCATTTTGCTGGTGGGCGGCCTGACGTTCTTGCCGACGCTGGCGCTGGGTCCGATTGCTGAACACCTGAGCATGGGTTTCTAAGGAATAGATCATGAATATGCCTGCAATCAAACCCGCTGCCGTCAAGGCACCGGAACAAGCGAAAACCGCGATTTCGGCACTGTGGCGTCCGGCGCTGCTGCAAGCCTTCGTCAAGCTCGACCCGCGCCAGCTGGTGCGTTCGCCGGTGATGCTGGTGGTCGAACTGACGGCGATCTTCACCACCGTGCTGTGCTTCATCCCGGACAACGTCGTGCCGACGTTCGTCGCCGCGCAGATTGCCCTGTGGCTGTGGTTCACCGTGCTGTTCGCCAACTTCGCCGAAGCCTTGGCCGAAGGTCGCGGCAAGGCCCGCGCCGACAGCCTCAAGGCGGGCAGCGAAGGCCTCAGCGCACGACGCAAAATGGCCAATGGCAGCTTCCAGGTGGTGCCCGCCGCCAACCTGCGCAAAGGCGACGTGGTGCGCGTCGAAGCGGGGGAGATGATCCCCGGTGACGGCGAAGTCATCGAAGGCATCGCCGCGGTCAACGAAGCGGCGATCACCGGTGAATCGGCGCCGGTGATTCGCGAGTCCGGCGGCGACCGCTCGGCGGTCACCGGCAACACGCGCCTGGTGTCCGATTGGCTGCTGGTGAAGATCACCGCCAACCCTGGTGAATCGACCCTTGATCGTATGATCGCGCTGGTCGAAGGCGCCAAACGCCAGAAGACCCCGAACGAAATCGCGCTGGATATCCTGCTGATCGGCCTGACCCTGATCTTCCTGCTGGTGGTCGTGACCCTGCAACCGTTCGCCCACTTCGCCAACGGCAGCCTGCCGCTGGTGTTTCTGGTGGCGCTGTTGGTCACGCTGATTCCGACCACCATCGGTGGCCTGTTGTCGGCGATCGGTATCGCCGGGATGGATCGACTGGTACGGCTGAACGTGATTGCCAAATCCGGGCGTGCAGTGGAAGCGGCCGGTGACGTGCACGTGCTGCTGCTGGACAAGACTGGCACCATCACCTTCGGTAACCGCCGTTGCAGCGCGGTGTATGCCGCGCCGGGCGTGAGTGGTCGCGAGTTGGCCGAAGGCGCGTTGTTCGCCTCGCTGGCGGACGAAACCGCCGAAGGCAAATCCATCGTCGAATACCTGCGCGGTCTGCACCCGCAAACCGAGCCGGCGCTGGATAGCCTGACAGCGGTGCCGTTCAGCGCGGAAACCCGCTTGTCCGGTATCGACTATCAGGGCCGCGTGTACCGCAAGGGCGCAGTCGATTCGCTGCTGGCGTTCCTCGGTCAACAACGCTCCGATCTGGCCCCGGCGCTGTCGCGGGAAATCGACAAGATCGCGCAGAGCGGCGGTACGCCGTTGCTGGTTTGCGCCGACGGCAAACTGCTCGGTGCGATCCACCTCAAGGACGTGGTCAAGCCAGGCATTCGTGAGCGTTTCGCCGAGCTGCGCAAACTGGGGATTCGCACGGTGATGGTCACCGGTGACAACCCGTTGACCGCGGCGGCCATTGCGGCAGAAGCGGGCGTCGATGACGTACTCGCCGAAGCCACCCCGGAGAAGAAACTCGCACGCATTCGTCATGAGCAGAACGACGGTCGTCTGGTGGCGATGTGTGGCGACGGCGCCAACGATGCTCCGGCGCTGGCCCAGGCTGACGTCGGCATGGCGATGAACGACGGCACGCAAGCCGCACGCGAAGCCGCAAACATGGTCGACCTCGACAGCGACCCGACCAAGCTGCTGGACGTGGTGCAGATCGGCAAGGAATTGCTGGTGACCCGTGGTGCGCTGACGACTTTCTCCATCGCCAACGACGTCGCCAAGTACTTCGCGATTCTGCCGGCGCTGTTCGCCGCGATCTACCCGCAACTGGGCGTGCTGAACATCATGCACTTGACCAGTCCGCAGAGCGCGATCCTTTCGGCCATCGTCTTCAACGCCCTGATCATCGTGGTGCTGATTCCACTGGCATTGCGTGGCGTGCGCGTACAGGCAGCGAGTGCCGCGGCACTGCTGCGGCGCAATCTGCTGATCTACGGACTGGGCGGGATTCTGGTGCCGTTCGTGGGGATCAAGGCGATCGACATGCTGCTCACGGCTTTGCATTTGGTTTGAGGTTGGAAGAGCCCCTCACCCTAACCCTCTCCCGGAGGGAGAGGGGACTGATCGAGGTGTTTGTAAGAGGCGTACCGACCTGGGATAGCGAGCCGAACTCAGGTCTGGAAAAGCGCAGAGATCGGCTCCCTTTCCCCTCGCCCCCTTGGGGGAGAGGGCTGGGGTGAGGGGGAAAAGATCTCCCTGGCACCCCGCAAAAGTTTGCCCAACGAATTCGAGGATTTTGCAATGTCCACAATGATACGTCCGGCCCTGAGCCTGCTGGTGCTGATGACCCTGATCACTGGCGTGGCCTACCCACTGGTGGTGACCGGCGTTGCGCAGGTCGCTTTCCCTGAACAGGCCAATGGCAGCCTGGTGCACGGCGCCGATGGCAAGGTGCGCGGCTCGTCCCTGATCGCTCAGGATTTCGTCGGTGATGCATGGTTCCATCCACGTCCTTCGGCGGGCGCGTTTGCAACCGTGTCGAGCAGCGCCAGCAACCTGGCGCCGAGCAATCCGGCACTCGCCACACGAGTGATCGACGACGCCAACAAGTTGCAGGTGCCCGGCCAGGGTCCGGTGCCATTGGCGCTGCTCACCACCTCCGGCAGCGGCCTCGATCCGCACTTGCCACCGGCGGCAATTGCCTATCAACTGGCGCGTGTCGCGCAAGCGCGCAACCTGCCGGTGTCGACCTTGCAGCAACTGCTCGATGCGCACATCGAACAGCCGCTGGTGGGGCCACCGGTGGTGAATGTGCTGGAGCTGAACATGGCGCTGGAAAAACTCTGAATCGGCGGTGCGGCCATTCGCGAGCAAGCTCGCTCCCACAAGAGCAACACTGAACCTGTGGGAGCGAGCTTGCTCGCGAAGAGGCCATAACTGGCAACACATCAACATCTGACTGAAGAGATCAAGCATGAGCGACGCCGGCCGCGCCGACGCACTGTTAGCAGAACTGCCCCGCGACGGCCGTGGCCGACTCAAGGTTTTCCTTGGCGCCGCCCCCGGTGTCGGCAAGACCTACGCCATGCTCCAGGCGGCGCACACGCAATTGCGTCAGGGCGTGAAAATCATTGCCGGCGTCGTCGAAACCCATGGCCGAGCGGAAACCGAAGCGCTGCTCGGTGGTTTGCCGCAGCAACCGCTGGTGCGCTCGGAATACCGTGGCGTGATGCTCGAAGAAATGGACCTCGACGGCTTGCTCGCGGCCAAACCGAAACTGGTGCTGGTGGACGAACTGGCGCACACCAACGCCCCCGGCAGTCGCCACGCCAAGCGCTGGCAGGACATTCAGGAACTGCTCGCCGCCGGAATCGACGTGTACACCACGGTCAACGTCCAGCACCTGGAAAGTCTCAACGATCAGGTGCGCGGGATCACCGGTGTGCAGGTGCGCGAAACCCTGCCGGACTGGGTGTTGCAGGAAGCCTACGAACTGCTGCTGATCGACCTGCCACCGCGTGAATTGCTGGAGCGTCTGCGCGAAGGCAAGGTCTACGTGCCGGAACAGGCGCGGGCGGCGATCGATGCGTTTTTCACCCAGACCAACCTCACCGCGTTGCGTGAACTGGCGATGCAGACTGCCGCCGCGCAGGTCGATAACGATCTCGCTCAAGGCTATCGCCAACTCGGTCAGGCGGCGCCGGCGGTGCGCGGGCGTTTGCTGGTCGGCGTCGATGGCGATGCGCATGCCGAACGCCTGGTGCGCCACGCCAGCCGGGTGGCCCAGCGTCGGCATCTGCCGTGGAGTCTGGTGCATGTCGACAACGGCACGGTGCGCGACGAGCAATCGCGCCTGCGCCTGCAAAATGCCCAGCAACTGGCCGAACGCCTCGGCGGCGAAGTGGTGTTGTTGCGCGCCGGCGAAGTGGCGAAAACCCTGATCCAGCATGCCGCCGAACGCCGGGCAAGTCTGGTGCTGGTCGGCCAGTCGCGGCCGAGTCTGCGCCGTCGCCTGTTCGGCGGTGGTCTGGCGGCGCGTTTGCTGCGTCAGGCCCACGGCCTGGAAATCAACGTGCTCGACAATGATCGCGAGCAGCCTGCGCCGCGCCTTCGCGTCACGCCGACGCTGGTGTGGTTCGATTACGCGCTGGCACTGGTCGCCACGGTATTGGCCAGTGCGCTGGCGTGGGCGGTGTCGAGTATTTTGCCGCTGCCGAACATCTCGCTGGTGTTCCTCGCAGCGGTGTTGCTGGTGGCGGTGCGCAGCAGCCTGGGGCCAGCGCTGGCGTGCGCGGCGCTGTCGTTTCTGACCTACGATTTCCTGTTCATTCCGCCGAATTTTTCCTTCGCCATCCAGCGCGAAGAAGACGTTCTGACCTTGCTGTTCTTCCTGCTGATGGCGGCGCTCACCGGTAATCTCGCCGCACGCCAGCGCCGCCAGTTACAGGCCCTGCGCGACACGCAGGAGGAGACCAGCGAACTGCTCGACCTGTCACGTAAACTGACTGCCGCGACGGATCGTCAGGCGGTGATCAGCGCTGCGGCGCAGCACCTCAATGGCTGGAGCGATTTGCAGTTGTGCCTGCTCAATCGGGACGGGCAGGGCGGCTGGAAAGTCGAGACCGGCGGGCCGCTGGAGTTCACCGAGGCGGAACGGGCTGCGGCCGATTGGGCCTGGCAGCACGATCAACCGGCCGGCATGGGCACCGGCACGCTGCCGTTCGGTCGCTGGTGGTGGTGGCCGCTGTCGGTGGAGGACGGGCCGCTGGCGCTGCTCGGGGTCTGCGCCAAAGAGGGCCAGACCTTGAGCGGCCAGCGCCGACGCCTGCTCACCGCGTTGAGTCAGCCACTGGCTCAGGCATTGTCCCGGGCGCAACTGGCCGATGATCTGGAAGCCGCGCGCCTGCACGGCGAAACCGAACAACTGCGCAGTGCGCTGCTGGCCTCGGTGTCCCACGATCTGCGTACACCGCTGACGTCCATGCGCGGCAGTATCGACAGCCTGTTGGCCCTCGGCGAAGCCATTCCGCTGGAGGATCGCCGCGAGTTGCTCGAAGGCACACGCGATGAAGCCGAACGCCTCGATCGCTATATCCAGAATCTGCTCGACATGACGCGCCTCGGCCACGGTGCGTTGAAGCTGGCGCGGGACTGGGTGTCGCCGGCAGACATCGTCGGCAGTTCGCTCAATCGCCTGCGTGCGGTGCTGGCGCCGCTGCAGGTCAGCACCGACGTGCCCGCCGAGCTGCCGCTGCTGTTCGTGCACGCGGCGCTGATCGAACAGGCGCTGGTCAATGTGCTGGAAAACGCTGCGCGGTTCTCGCCGGCCCATGGGCGTTTGCAACTGCGTGCCGGCGCCAGTGACGAAGAGATTTTCTTCTCGGTCAGCGACGAAGGCCCGGGGATTCCCGAGGACGAGCGGGCGAAGATTTTCGACATGTTCTACACCGCCGCGCGGGGTGATCGCGGAGGGCAGGGCACGGGGCTGGGGCTGGCGATCTGTCAGGGCATGGTCGGCGCGCATGGCGGGCGGATCAGCGTGGCCGACGGCATCGACGGCCGCGGCACCTGCATCACTCTGCACCTGCCGTTGCAGACGCAACCGGGGATGGACAATGAAGCCTGATCGCGACTGCGCTACTCTCTTGCCAATCTTTTGTGTCGATGTGAATTCATGAGCCAGACCGCGACCATTTTGGTCATTGATGACGAACCACAGATCCGTAAATTCCTGCGCATCAGCCTCGCCTCACAAGGCTATAAAGTGCTGGAGGCCGGCACCGGCGCCGAGGGCCTGGCCCAGGCGGCGTTGAACAAACCCGACCTGCTGGTGCTCGACCTCGGCTTGCCGGACATGGACGGCCAGCAGGTGCTGCGCGAGTTTCGCGAGTGGGCCACCGCGCCCGTGCTGGTGCTCTCGGTGCGCGCCAGTGAGGGGCAGAAAGTCCAGGCGCTGGATGGCGGCGCGAACGATTACGTGACCAAGCCGTTCGGCATTCAGGAATTTCTCGCCCGGGTCCGCGCGTTGTTGCGTCAGGCGCCTGCCGGCGAGGCCCAGCAAGCGGCGCTGACGTTCGGCCCGCTGACCGTGGATCTGGCTTATCGGCGGGTGCTGCTCGACGGTGTCGAAGTGGCGCTGACCCGCAAGGAATACGCGGTGCTGGCGCAACTGGCGCGGCATCCGGGCCGGGTGATCACCCAGCAGCAATTGCTCAAGGATATCTGGGGGCCGACGCATACCGAGGACAGTCATTACTTGCGGATTGTGGTTGGGCATTTGCGCCAGAAACTGGCGGATGATCCGACCCGGCCGCGGTTTATCGTGACTGAAGCGGGGGTGGGGTATCGGCTGTTGAGTGAGAGCAGCCTGTAGTTTTTGTGTTGCCTGGTCTGGCCCCTTCGCGGGCAAGCCCGCTCCCACAGTGGTCGGTGTGATACACAATTTTCAAAACACCCCAGAACCCTGTGGGAGCGGGCTTGCCCGCGAAGAGGCCCTGACAGGCAACCGAGAACTTCAAGGCTCTCTGCTCTGCTCACTTTCATACCGATCCAGCGTATCCCGCGCAATCTCCCGTCCCAGTGCGATCAACTCCGGCGCCTTGTAGAACTCGAAAAACCGGCACACGCGCTTCGGCACGTTGATCAGGATGTCCGGCGGATAGCCGGCGATCTTGTATTGCGCCAGCGAGGTCTGCATCACCTCGAAACTCTGGTTGATCAGGTCCAGCAGTGACGCCGGTCCGACGTTGTCGATGATGAACGAGCCGGTGGCGGATTTCGGCGCGCCTTCGCGTTCGGGAGCCGCTGCCGGTTGCTGGCTCTCCGGTTCGCTGCCTTCCAGCCACGGGTTGATCTCGCCCGCTTCGGCGCGCAGCGCTTCCTGCTCCAGTAACAACAACTGCTCGGCCTGTTTGCGGCGGAACGGCATTTTCGAACCCAGCGAACTGAGCAGGCTGTCGAAGCGCGAACGAAAGGCTGGCGGGCGCTGGATTACCGGCAATTTGTAATGCCGCTGGTTGGTCGCGTTGAGGTTGACCGCGATGATCAGATCACAGTGGCTGGAGACCACCGGCACGATCGGCAACGGGTTGAGAATGCCGCCATCCACCAGCATCCGGTTACCCTGCATCACCGGGGTGAACAGGCTGGGAATCGCCGCCGAGGCGCGCATTGCCTGATGCAGGCAGCCTTCCTGGAACCAGATTTCCTGCTGGTTGGTGAGGTCGGCGGCGACGGCGGTGTAGGGAATGCGCAGGTCTTCGATATTGATCTCGCCGACGATCTTGCGGATCTGCCCGAAGACTTTCTCACCGCGAATCGCCCCAAGGCGAAAGCTCACGTCCACCAGACGCAGCACATCCAGATAATCGAGCGTTTCGATCCAGGTGCGGTACTCGTCGAGTTTGCCCGCCGCATAGATCCCGCCGACCACTGCGCCCATCGAACAACCGGCAATGCAGGCAATGTCGTAACCGCGTCTTTCGATCTCCTCAATGACCCCGATATGGGCGTAGCCCCGGGCGCCTCCGGAGCCCAGCACCAGTGCTACACGCTTTTTCATCAAACTTCCTCCCCCGACAAGGCACCACAATGCACCCATCCATGGGCGGGCGACAATCGCCAGAGTCGTTCGGGGCGGCAGCAGAGTCGTTTTCCGATACTGTGTGACCCGTCGGGGTTATCTTTTCGTCACCGCAGATTCACCGGGCGCCAAGGCACTTTTTTCGCGCCGTAACGTCTTACCTGCACGACTGTTGACCTATTTGAGGAGTTAGTGATGAAAGCCTGGATCTGTGTGCCGTTGATCGCGCTGGCATTGGCCGGTTGCGCTGGCAAGACTGCTTATCGCGACAGCTGCGGCAGTCAGCTCGATGCGGCGTGGCATGAACTGGATCTGGCCAAGGCCGAAGGTTTCGCCGGCACGGTCAGTTACTCCAAGGCGCTGTCGTTGCTGACGGCGGCCAAGACCCAACAGCAATTCGAAGGTTTCGAGGGCTGCAGCAACAAAGCCGAGAAGGCGCGTTTCTATATTCGCGAATCCCGCGCCGGGCGCTAAGCTGCTGACTTGACGCAAGGATGCGCCTGCCTGCTCACGGCAGACTCAGCCTTCAGGCCATGTGAATCAGGAGCAAGCGATGTCTGCGTTGGTTGACCGGTTGGTGGCTCATGTCCTGAGTCTGGAAGTGCGTTTGCTGGCCTGTCAGGCGCGCCTGACTGCGCGTACCGACCCCGAGGCGCTGCACGACTTGCGCACCACGGTGCGCCGCTTGCGCAGCCTGTTGCGGCCCTTGCGTGGCTTGCCGGGTGTGGAACAGCTGGAGGGCGCCGCGTCGGCGGTCGGTCAGTTGACCACGCCGTGGCGCGATCGCGAGGTGCTGGCCGCCTACCTGCTCCAGCACGATCAACCGCAGGCCGCGCAGCGGCGCATGGCGCAGATGGCTGAAGCCTATCCGACGTTGGCAGCGAGCGCCGAAGTGGCTTCGCTGCTGATCATCCTCGATGCCTTCCCGCGATTTTTGCGTGCCTCCGAGCGCCAGGGGCTGCTCAAGGGCCTGGGCAAACGCATCGAAAAGCGCCTGCACAAACAGTGGAAAAAACTCGACGAGGCTTTGCACGATCCCGCCCACGATCGCCATCGTCTGCGCTTGCTGATCAAACGCGTGCGTTATGGCATCGAAGCCTATCCGGAACTCGATCGCCTGCCTGAACCGGCGCTGGCGCGGCTGAAGTCGGCGCAGGGCGCGCTGGGTGACTGGCACGATTGCTGGCAGTGGCTGGCGCGGGCCGAACTGGAAAGCGATCTGCAACCGTGCGTCGCGACGTGGCAGGCGGGCCTGATCAAGGCTGAAGCCAAGGCGGATCGGGTGCTCGACAAACTCAGTTCAGCCTGTTTCAAATAACCCCCGATATCGGCACATATCTCCTGTAGGAGTGAGCCTGCTCGCGATAGCGTTATATTCGTCAACATTGATGTCGACTGATACGAACTCATCGCGAGCAGGCTCACTCCTACAAGGGATCTGCGGTGCGGTTGATATTGAGTTAAGGCCTTTCTGTCAGTCCATTTGACCGGAATAGACGCTGCGGCGCCCTCTCATGCTGGTTAAGATCGCAGCATTCAATTTTCGCTTGCTGAGGTTGTCATGCGCTTTTCCGATCTGCTCGATGCGGTCCGTCGCGATCCAGAACTGACCATTCCCGCCGAGTGGGGCCAGGGTCGGGCCAGTTTTGGTGGCCTGGTCGCGGCGCTGCAATACGAAGCCATGCGCGCGAAAGTGCCGGCCGAGCGCCCGGTGCGTTCGCTGGCGATCACCTTTGTCGGCCCGGTCGAGCCGGAAGTACCGGTGAGTTTCGAAGTCGATGTGTTGCGCGAAGGCAAAGCAGTCAGCCAGGTGCTGGGGCGGGCCATGCAGAACGGTCAGGTGGTAACGATCGTGCAAGGCAGTTTCGGCGCTTCGCGGCCCTCGGAGGTGGCGGTTGAGGCCTATCCCGCTGCTGAAATGAAACACTGGGATGAATGCCAGGAGTTGCCCTATATCAAAGGCGTGACCCCGGAGTTCATGCGGCATCTGTCGATGCGCTGGAGTGTCGGCGGCATGCCGTTCACCGGCAATAAATCGCGGCAGATGGGCGGTTGGGTGCGTTTGCGTGGCGATGTGAAGGAAGAGCCGGTCAATGAGGCGCATCTGTTGGCACTGGTGGATGCGTGGCCACCGGCATTGTTGCCGTATCTGAAGAAGCCGGCACCGGGCAGCACGCTGACCTGGACCATTGAATTCGTTCAGCCATTACGCGACCTGAGCACCCTGGACTGGTGCAAATACCTGGCAGACATCGAATACGCCGCCGACGGTTACGGCCATGTCGCCGCCAAACTGTGGAGTGCGGACGGGGAGTTGATCGCCATGAGTCGTCAGACCGTAACGATTTTTGCCTGAATCAATGCCGACGGTGACGCTCCCGCCAGGCGCGCCACCAGCCACCGCTGAGCAAGAACCGCGGAAAGGTCAGGAACTGCTCGACCAGCAAGCGTGACACTGCATCCTGGCGGTCGCTGAACGGCTCGGAGGCTTGCGCCTCCAGGCTGTGGCCGTGGCGCTGCAAAGCCAGCGCCGCGACAATACCAATCACGCCGATGGCGACACTGGCCAGACTCAGGCTGAACACGCCAGAGACGATCAACAGAAACGCGACGATGAACAACGGTACGGCAATCAGGTGCAACACCAGATTGGTCGGGTGCTGGTGATTGTTCGGGTACGCGCGCCATTGCCACGCGGGAAGGTTGGGGTGACGTTTGCCCATGTTTGCTACTCCTCGATCCATGTTGAACACATGGTTGGAGAATAGGCCGGGGCGGGTGGGGCGGCGAATCAAGGTTGGCTATGGCGATGATAGGCGTCATCGCCGGATTCGATGTTGACCCGACTGACGCCTTCGCGAGCAAGCCCGCTCCCACAGTGGATTTGTGTACGCCACAGATTCCCTGTGGGAGCGAGCTTGCTCGCGAAGGCGTCGTCAGAGTTTCAACTGACCAATAGCCTTGTTGAGCTCCCCGGCCAACGTCGCCAACTCATTACTGGTGGTCGCCGAATCTACTGTCTGCTGCACGGTATTCTCGGTCACATCACGAATGCTCACCACCGCCCGATTCATCTCTTCAGCCACCTGACTCTGCTGTTCCGCCGCCACCGCAATCTGCGTGTTGCTCTCGCGCATCTGCGCCACGGCGCCAGTGATTTCCGCCAGCGCCTCGCCAGCCTCCTGCGCCTGCTGCACGCAGTCGTCGGCCTTGTACGAACTCTCCTGCATGAAGTCCACCGCATCGCGCGTGCCGGCCTGCAGTGCCGAGACCATGGTGGTGATTTCATCGGTGGAGGTCTGCACGCGCTTGGCGAGGTTGCGCACCTCATCGGCGACCACCGCAAAGCCACGGCCCATCTCGCCGGCGCGGGCCGCTTCGATGGCGGCGTTCAGCGCCAGCAGATTGGTTTGCTCGGCGATGCTGTGAATCACGCTGACCACACCGTTGATTTTCTGGCTGTCCTCGGCCAGACGCTGAATCATCTCGGCGGTTTGCTGCACGCCGCTGGAGAGTCCGGCAATCGACTGCTGCACACGGCTGACCACTTGCTGGCCGCTGCCGGCCAGACTGTCGGCGGTTTGCGACAGGTCGCGAGTGGCACCGGCGTGCTGCGCGATGTGATAAACCGTGGCGGTCATTTCGTTGATCGCGGTGGCGGCCTGATCGGTCTCGCTCTGTTGACCGAGCATGCCGTGGCGCACGTCGTTCATGCTCGCCGCCAGACGTGCGGCACCGACGTCCAGTTGCCGCGCGGTGTTGGCGACGGTGGTGACCACGCGCTGATAACCGGCCTGCATCGCGTTGAACGCATTGGCCATCTGCCCGACTTCGTCCTTGCAGGCCAGCGGCACGCGGGCCGAGAGGTCACCGCTTTTTTCGACATGCAGCATCACGTCTTTCAGCGTGTTGAGCTGGCTGAGCAGGAAACGGATCAGCAACTGTGAGGCGCAAAGCATGGCGAACATCAGGATGAACACCGCCACGGCGTAGTTGGC
Source organism: Pseudomonas sp. 13B_3.2_Bac1 (assembly GCF_025466205.1). NCBI lineage: Bacteria > Pseudomonadati > Pseudomonadota > Gammaproteobacteria > Pseudomonadales > Pseudomonadaceae > Pseudomonas > Pseudomonas sp. 13B_3.2_Bac1. Next base: position 579 of record NZ_JANLOG010000076.1, on the reverse strand, counting down.
AAAACGCTCGCTGAACACTTGCGCCAGGCTTGGGCCATAGGCAATGACCGCGACTTGCTGGCCGTCGGCGCGACTGAACACTTCGGCACCCATCAGCGGGTTGTTGCCGAACAGCGGCAGGTGATTGATCTCGTTCCAGCCGTTGCTTTCGCTGATCTCCAGCACAGGTTGGTCGTTGAGGCGCGGCGCTTCACCGCGTTTGAACGTCAGCACCTGGTCAGCCTTGGGCAACGCCTGCCCGGCCGGCCAGGCCTTGAGCAATTGCGCCTGAGCCTGAGCAGACGCTTGTGAGGCTTGGCTGCGGGCTTGCTGCTCGAGTTGCACGGCGTACAGCACCAGCAGCAGGGTGGTGACGAAAGCGACCGCATTGACCGCCCAGAATTTGTATTTCAGCGAGATATTGCTAAGCCAGGCACCCATGGAGGTCTTCTCTGATAGCGGAAACAGTTTTGGCAAGGTGCCAGTATTGTGCCGCTATGCAGGTCTGAAGATCTTGATACAGGTCAACAGGTTCTACGCTGAGCCCCTTTGTGGGGGGGGGGGGGGGGGGGGGGGGGGGGGGGGGGGGGGGGGGGGGGG